>JAMOPE010000468.1 GCA_027064785.1 Geobacteraceae bacterium | reverse complement strand
ATCAACTTTGATTCCTTCATAGAGCTTCTGGGCAACGGTCATCGTTTTCCGTGCTGAAAAACCAAGCTTGCGGCTGGCTTCCTGTTGCAATGTACTGGTGGTGAAAGGGGGAGCCGGATTGCGTTTCCGCTCCTTTTTCTTCAGTGCTGCAACCTGAAATTCAACCTTTTCAAGTTCGCCAAGAATTTCTTTGGCTTGTTCTTCGGTGTTAATAGCAAACTTCGTCAGGGTTTTCCCGTCCCGACTATGAAGTTTCGCCGACAACTGATTCTTCGCCAGGTTGGCGAGGAGGGCTTCAATTGTCCAGTATTCACGGGGATTGAATGCATCAATCTCATCTTCACGCTCACAGATCAGCCGTAGTGCAACCGATTGAACCCGGCCGGCAGATAATCCATAGCGGATTTTTTTCCACAGAAACGGTGAAAGATTAAAACCAACCAGATAATCGAGGACGGCACGGGCCTGCTGAGCATCAACAAAATCGCGATCGATGTGACGCGGATGAGCCATCGCTTCAGTTATCGCATTCTGGGTGATTTCATGAAATGTAACCCGTTTGACGACAGGTTTATCGGCGTTCTCATCAATTCCGAGGGCTTCCAGCAGGTGCCAGGCAATGGCTTCCCCTTCACGGTCGAGGTCAGTTGCGAGAATTAATTCATCGCTTTTGGCGACTTCTTTTTTCAGCAGACTGATATGCTTCGTACTGTCGGGAAGGATGTGGTATTTGGGCTTGAAATTATCATCGATATCAACTGAACCCTGCTTGCTGGGGAGAGCTCTAACGTGACCGTATGAGGCGAGGACTTTATAGCCCTTGCCTAAAAATTTTTCGATGGTTTTTGCTTTCGCCGGTGACTCGACGATAACCAGTGATTGTGCCATCAGTTTCCTCTATGTTGTCTTGTCCTGATGTGTGCGGGACAAAGTAAAAAGGTTGTGCCAGTCGCACAACCTCGATGTTTCTAGTGATAAATCCGGTTCCAGTCGTTCTCTAAGAAACAATCTATCTCTCTGAGCCAGAGGCTGTTGGAGCGGGAGAGAAGGGTGAGTATTGTGACCATCTTTATCTCCTGCTCATCGACCGGACCTTCGGCAGAGCGGGTCGCCCGGTCAATGATCTCTTCCTGAGCTTCGTCAGTGAGGAGCCCCATTGTTCGGACTTTGACCAGAAAACCACGGGCTTCAGTCGTCAGCAGTTGTTGTTCCTCTGTGCTGAAAACCCGGTAGGTCGGCAGATCCATCAGCGGAACAGCCGCAGGGACTTCAACGTGTGGCTGAAGAGCGATTTTCTCCATCCAGGAGAAAGCGTCGTCAATCTCTTCGGCAGCAAAGCCGACAGATGTTAACTCTGTTCTCAGTTCCTGCTCACTGATCGGGGTATCTTCTGCCCCGAGAACATATTGGGCGATCAAATTAACAATCGCCAGAACGCGCTCCCGCAAAGGATCTCCTTCATGAATTTACAACTTTCCACGGATATAAAAGTGCCCCGGGAGAGCCTGAATCCCGCCCCGGAGCTCCAAGTCGAGTAAAATAGCCGAAAGCTCCATGGGAGTCAAGCCGCATTGGCGGGCGATTTCGTCGCTGTGGAGAGGCTCATGACCCAACTGTTGAAAGACGTTGAGAGATTGTCCCTCCAACTGTCCAGTGAAGCCATCATATTTTTCCTGTTGTTGAACCGATGGTCGATGCGGCCACAGAACCTGCAGAATATCAGTTGCTTCAGTGACCAGCTGTGCCCCCTCTTTGAGTAATCGATTGGTGCCGCGACTGTTGGGATTTTGTAGTGCTCCGGGGATGGCAAACAGTTCACGTCCCTGCTCCAGAGCAAAATCTCCGGTAATCAACGATCCGCTTTTCTCGGCTGCTTCAACAATCAATACTCCGCGACTGAGGCCACTGATGATGCGGTTACGCCCGGGAAAGTGACCCGCTAGCGGGGGTGTTTCTGGAGGGTATTCGCTGATGATGGCGTTGTTTTCACAAATCTCAAGGTAGAGTTTACTGTTCTCCGGCGGATAGATTTTATCAATTCCGCATCCTAAAACTGCGATTGTTGCCCCTTTAGCATCAAGTGCTCCCCGATGGGCGGCACTGTCCACTCCTCGTGCCAAACCACTGACGATACAGATATCGTGACTTGCAAGGTTTGTTGCTAAATCTCTGGTCGCTATCAGCCCGTTACGGGTTGCCCGGCGTGATCCGACAATGGCAAAGCACTCTTTCTCCGGGAGCTTTCCGCGGAGGTAAAGAAGAGCCGGTGGATCGTGAATCTCACGTAGCAGGGTTGGGTAATCGTCATCCCAGAAACTGATGAGCCGGATGTTCAGAGCCTCAAGTTTTTTCAGGATACGCTGGAAGTATGGAGCGTTTTCAGGCGGGACTGCTGCACAGAGTTTCTCGGTCACTCCGGCTTCACGCCACTGCCGGGGCGGGGCGGCAAGGGCATCCTTGAAATGATCGAAATAACCGTGGAGTCTGAATAGTGCAACTCTGCCGAGACCTGGTGCCAGATGAAGACGCAATAACGCGTGCTGTGATGGGTTCATTTCCCCCTCCGGAAAGTCATTAATGCAAAGGAGGATGGGAATTGCTTCCGATCCTCCTTTTGTTCGTTAAGCTTTATGTGTGATAAGGATTATTCTGCAACCACCGAGACGTTATCACCGATAAATGAGGCATCAACGCTTTTGATAACAATTGCAGAAGCTGTTTTGGCTTTTGCTTCAATAACAACTGCTGCTCCGAGAACGGCATCGGGAAGATCGATGTGACCCGTATGCTGAATAATCTCATCGGACACTTTCCGTGGCTGGGAAACATAGAGCAGGTTGCCGCTGGCGAGTCCGTCATCAGTTCCAAGATCGACAAAAACAACATCATTTGTTGAAATTGTCCCTTTCTCATCACGGGTCGCAATAATATACCCTTTGAGGTCAGCAGGTCCACGCTGTAAAGTAATTTCTTTGACCAGTGGCTGGTATTCGTAGAGTTCCGCCCCGCGGGTGATCTCACGGAAAACCTTGTTGATCTTGGCAATGACGGTATCACCATTGATCTCTGTGACTTTTACTGAACCAAGATTATGCATCATGGTTCCGACCGGTTCCTTGGTGTGCGGGTGCTTGACGACGTCGCCCCTTTCGAATAAACCGTAAGTATCACCGACTTTAACGGCAGGGAGCTCTCTCATCTTAACGAAGACAAGATCGTTTTCTGTCAGAAGAATTCGGTTATCAACGGAATCAACAACCATCCCCAATGGTTTTTCGCTGGTTAGAATGAAGCCGTCACCGCTACCGGCGGACTTGATTGTGACCGATTCTGCTGGAGCCTTTACTTGTCCGGTACTGTTGATTGTAACACTTTCCCCTTCTTTTTTAGCCTCAGGGTAAGCTGGAATAATTTCGAGACGCCCATCCAGAATCCGGATCTTTTGCCCCGGGAAAATCAGATGAGGGTTGGTAATATCAGGGTTCTTTGCCCAGACGTTAGGCCAGTAATAGGGGTCATCGATAAATTTTTGCGATAGATCCCAGAGAGTATCCCCCTTTTTGATGGTGTAGATCTGTTCCTCAGCGGCACTTGCAAGACCTGCTCCCGATAAAATCAGAATCAGAGTTAGCAGCGATAACCTGCGAAAGAGTGTTCGAGTCATCAGTTCCCTCTCAGACAGAGTATTAAACCGTTATTCTGTCGGTTCGTTACTCCGGTTAAATTGTTGCGCTTCCGGGCTGTCAGGGTAGCGGTCACGCAACTGTTCAAGGACGTTATCAGCTTGTATGGTTAAACCGGCCTGCCGATAGATCTGTGCTAATTGCAACAGTGCAGCAGGTGCTTTGGTTTGAGCCTTTGGATTGGTGATAATCTGGTTCAGATTTGAAATAGCCGGGTTGGTTTTCCCCTGTGCCAGTTGGGCACTTGCCAACCAGTAGCGGGCATTGGGTGCATACTGATGATTTGGAAATTCGCGGAGGAAACTTTCAAATCCTGCTTCTGCAGCGGCGGTATTTCCCGCCGCCAGATTTGAGAAAGCGGCCAGATAAGATGAAGCTGATGCAGCAACATTGGCAACGTCCTGATTGCCACTGAACTGATCTGATGGTTGCGGAATAACAAGGGGCGTTGTCGGAATGGTGACCTCTTGACGAGTCCCGGCGTTCTCCTGAACGGTAGCACCGCCCGGCAGTTGTTTTTGTAACTGACTGAGCTGTTGTTGTAACTGCTGCAGTTGAGTTGCCTGCAGTTGTTGCTGTTGTCTGATTTCGGATAGCTGCTGTTTCAATGCTCCCGATGGAGCCATTCCCGGAGTCGGTGCGCAGGAGCTTAATAACGCAACAAGTCCTGAAAACAGGATCAGTCTAAATACTGGTAAAGTGAGGAAACACTTCATAAATTAACCGAGACTCCACAAAATAATGCTATGAGAACAATAAAAACTAATCTGTAAAAATTATAGCCTTCTTAACAGGTTGTCAAGCTGGAAAGATGAGAATGTTCCAAAAAAGGTTTAATTACTGAGATAAGGGTCTGGTTAGAAGGTTGAGATGGCGTTCGGAGGTTAAAATGATCCCGCGATCGGTTGTGTTGTCCCGCAGAAAATTTGCCAAATCAAGCTGTTCTTTTGCTGGGAGGTTCTGATAGCCCGGCAGCTTGCTGGCATAAAAGTCATCAGCATCACTGAACAGAAACTCGACATCAAATTGTTGTGTTAGATTAAGCGTCCATCCTGTCAGCCCCTTCATTGCCCTAATCGCAGCGGCTTTTTCGGCACTTTCATCTCCGCTTCCTGCACCAAAGCGTTTTTTGACCTCAAGAAACGATCCCCCGTTTCCCGGTTCTATGACAACGATTTGACCCGCTTTTTTCAGTGATCGGCCTACGTGCTCAAGGTGGTCAATCATCCTGATAGTTGGAATATGGTGAAGAGACAGGGTGTAGATCGCTACATCAAATGAAGCCTCCTTGAGGTCAGGAAAGCCATCGGGAGTCAATAAAA
>JAMOPE010000467.1 GCA_027064785.1 Geobacteraceae bacterium | reverse complement strand
TGATGTTAACGTTGCCGTTTCGACGTTTGTCCCTAAACCCCACACGCCATTTCAATGGGAAGCCCAGATCGGTATCGAAGACACTCTGCGTAAGCAGCGGTTGCTGCGGGATGGCTTGCGCCAGAAAAAGCTCCGTTTTAAATATCACGGGGCTGAATCGTCATTTCTGGAAGGGGTCTTTGCCCGGGGTGATCGACGGCTCTCTGCCGTGTTGGAGCGGGCAGTTGAATTAGGCTGCCGGTTTGACGGCTGGCGTGAGTGTTTCGATTTTTCCAAATGGCAGCAGGTTTTTGCCGATTGTAATGTTGATCCGGCGTGGTATCTGCGTCAGCGCGACGAAGATGAAATCCTGCCGTGGGAGCACATTGACTGCGGTATCCCCAAAAGTTTCTTTCTGGACGAACGTAACAAGGCTTTTACCGAGTTGGCGACCCTCGATTGCCGAGATGGCAGCTGCCACGGTTGTGATGTCTGTGACTTTAAAGAGCTGAAAATGCGGATTCTTGATCCTCCAGAAAGGGCGGTTGCTTCTGGCGGATCTTCGGTAAAAGCGGACAATCAGGTTGACGATCCCGAAAGATTTATCCGTGTGCGGCTTAAGTTAAGTAAAACGGGACGTGCCAGAATGGTTGGGCATCTCGAATATCTGAAAATGTTTCAGCGGTCTGTACGCCGGGCTAATGTACCGATCCGTTTTTCACAGGGATTTCACCCGACGCCCAAGGTTTCCTACCTTGAAGCGTTACCGATGGGGGTGTCGAGCGAAGCAGAGCTGATTGACCTTGAATTGTTATATCCTGTGCCAGTTGAGCAGATAATGTCAGATATTAATGTTCAACTTCCCGATGGGTTCAAAATTATTGAAGGAGAAACTATTGCCTGGAAAGCGCCATCTCCTTCAGCCGCAGTCGCTTCGAGCAGCTATCGCATCCCGCTTCCTGATGCGGTGGTTGAAGGGCTTGATCAACGACTTTCCGATTTTCTCGCGGCTGAGGAAATTGTGGTTATAAAGGTCAAAAAAGGAAAAGAGAAAAAAACCGATCTTCGACCTGATATCCTCAATATTATTCGCGTTGAAGATGAATTGCAGATCGAATTGATCAAAGGCAGTCCGTTACAGGTTGCTGCGCAGTTGTTGAATATGGATGTCGAAGAGATTCGGCGGCTGGGTGTGCGAAAAACGGGGATTACCTTGAAGAGCGAATGTGCGTAGTAAAGCTGAAGGTTTCAACGGAGAGACGCTGAGAAGGAGAGTTGGAGAGAAAATCAAAATTTTAAGCTTTAGCCACCAAGTCACCAAGAGAAGCAAAGTCAAAATCGTTTTTATGGTTTTAAACCCTAAAAGCTCTTCTTGGGTTTCTTTAGTTTTTGATCTTCCTGGTGAGCCTAGTGTCTCGCCTAAAGGTGCCTACTTCTGGTGGTGGCTAATCATACGGTTTTGACCTTTCTCTCCTGCTCAGCGTCTCTCCGTTAAAAATAGTTTTATGATTTTCAATTTAAATATGAGAAATAAGAGGAGTAAAGCATGACAAAGGAGCTGGTCATTTGTACCACGTCCCACGAAACCCGGGTTGCGCTGCTTGAAGGGGGACACATTGCGGAATTGTATATTGAGCGCGAACGCGAACGGGGGATTGTCGGGAATATCTATAAGGGAAAGGTTATCCGGGTTCTTCCCGGAATGCAGGCGGCATTTGTCGATGTTGGACTGACCAAAGCGGCATTTTTGTATGTTGCCGATGTCATGGATGAGATGGCACAGGTTGAGAATAGCATTGAAGGCGATGAACAGCCTCACGGACAGGATGAAGATCCCGAATTGCCACCCCTTCCACCGATTGAAGATCTGTTAACCGAGGGGCAGGAGTTGTTAGTTCAGATTTCCAAAGAACCAATCGGGACAAAGGGGGCACGAATTACCTCACACATTTCGTTGCCGGGGCGACATCTAGTTTATATGCCGACGGTTGATCATGTCGGGATTTCACGGCGGATCGAGAGTGAGGAGGAGCGTGGGCGCCTCAAAGAGATTGTCGATTCGATGCGTGCCCCGGGAACCGGATTTATTGTCAGGACGGTATCTGAAGGGAAAAGTGAAGACGATCTGCGTCACGATATGGAGTTTCTTGTTGGTTTGTGGGAAAACCTGAGTCGCGGGCTTGATGAAATCAATGCTCCCAGCCTGGTTCACTCTGACCTGGATGTCACCAGTAAGGTGCTGCGTGATATTCTGACCGAGGATGTCAAGCGCATCGTCGTTGACAATGTAGAAGAATATGACAAAATTGTCCGCTTTCTCCGTACCTTCATGCCCCGTCTCAACTATTGTATCGAACTTTATCAGGGTGAGGAGCCGGTTTTTGATGCCTATGGCCTGGAGGTTGAGATCTCCCGTTCTTTAGGGCGCAAGGTGTGGCTGAAGAGTGGCGGCTCGATTATTATTGAGCAGACCGAAGCCCTGACCGCGATAGATGTCAATACCGGCCGCTATGTCGGAAAGCACAACCTTGAAGACACGATCCTTAAAACGAACCTTGAGGCGCTCAAGGAGATTGCATTTCAGTTGCGGCTACGCAATATCGGCGGGTTGATCATTATCGATTTCATCGATATGGAAAAAGAGACCCATCGTGAAAAGGTCCATGCGGCCTTAGAGGAGGCGCTGAAAAATGATAAGAATAAAACCAATATTCTGAAAATATCCGAACTCGGATTGGTAGAAATGACTCGCAAGCGGGTGCGTGAAAGTATTGGCCGAACCTTGTGTGAACCGTGTCCTTATTGTGAAGGCAACGGCTACGTCAAAGACAAATTGACGATAATCTATGAGATTTTGCGGGAGCTTCGCCGTGAAATGGCCGATCTTCCTGCCGGTCACGTCACGCTGCTGGCCCATCCGGATATTGCCAGTTTTTTGGTTGACGAAGAACGTTGCGGCCTGGATGAGCTGGAAAAACGCTATGGCCGAACCGTCGCGATCAATTCTCGACCGGGATTTCATGTGGAGCAGTTTGAAATTGCAGTAGGGTAGGAATCACCACTGAGCCACAGAGGAAGGTCAATTTTTTCCAGTGGCTCAGTGGTAACAGCACTTACTAGGGTAAATAGACGGTCTGTTGAAAGACATTCTGTAAAATAAACAGACAGATAAAACTGATAACGCAGGCAAAAATCGGAGTTGTTACCCAACTGCCGGCAATTCCTCCTACTGTCCTCCAGCGGATCGTATGTCCCCCTTTTAGCAACCCCATCCCGACCACGGCCCCGACAATTGCCTGAGAGCTTGATACCGGAACCAGCGGTATCGTTGGTAGCCCGAGATCCATGAGAAACTTTTCCAGCCCTTGAGAGGCAAAGAGGAAAAGGACAACGGAATGGGCCCAGACGGCGACGAATGCCATGACGGGTGAAAGTTTGAAGATTCCGGTGCCAACGGTATCCATGACCCGTTTTGAGTAAGTAATAACACCTATCGAAATTGCCACACTGCCAAGAAAAAATAGTTGTTGCGCCGGAGAGAAATGGATTCCGATAAGGGTTAACTCTTTAAATGGTGAAACGGGGAGGAACACTCCGACAACATTGGCAATATTATTGGCTCCCAGTGAAAACGAGCCAAAAATTCCCGCAAGAACCAACCCGATACGAGTTGCTTCATCAAGGCGGAACATGTGCACTTTCAGGCGCAGGATTATCAGGGTGACAATTTTATATGAAATGATAGCAATTATTGCCGAAAGAATCGGGCAGGCGATCCATGTGGTGACAATTTTCATCAGCGCAGTGTTGTCTGTCGGCGATCCGCTGAACAGGTTCCAGCCGATAATTGCCCCGACAATGGCTTGGGATGTTGAGACCGGGTAGCGGGCGAGGGTCATCAGGTAGACACTCATTGCGGCTGAGAAGGCGACGACAAATGCCCCGCCGACGGCATTTACCGCCCCCAGTTTCCCTAAGGTATGGGAGGCCCCCGCTCCACTTATTACGGCCCCGAGGATGACGAAAATACAGCAGAGGGCGGCTGCTGTGCGGAAGCGCAACATTCGCGATCCGACAGCGGTACCGAAAACATTGGAGGCATCGTTGGCGCCGAGGGACCAGCCGAGGAACATACCGCTAGAGAGGAAGAAAAGAAACATCGGCTTTCCTATAGAGAACGTTTAATAACGTAGATTGCCAGACTGTCGGCCATATCTTCGGCTTGATCAGCAATTTTGTCGATACTTCTGACTAGATCACGGATCTGCATCTTGACATCAAGTCCGAAAGATTCAGTGGCAAAAATGGCTTTTTGCAGATTGGATGAGGTCTTGTCGGCCTCGGTTTCCCAAAAAGCGACCTTGTGGATGTGATCGGTTGCCTGCGAAATGTCTTTAAAATATGCCCGCAGTGACAACGTTGCCGCTTCAACCGCCTGGATGACGCAGCTGACCAGTGCTTTCAACCCCTCGTGAAATTGAGGTTCAATATTGGGCCGTTCAATTTCAAAGCGGAACATCACTCCTTTGAAACGTCCGAGCAGCGCATCCATCCGTTCAATTAATTCAAGGACATCACCACGAGATTCGGGAATCAATGTCTTGCGGTAAAGGAGGTCCTCGATAGATCGTCGCAATGTATCGGCTTCTTTTTCTGTTTCGACGATGTGGTTCAGGTGGTCATTGAAGCTCTCAAGATTGTTACTGAGAAACGCGTCGACACCTTGATTGAAGATCAGCCCCGATTCACTGGCGAGATTGAGAAAGCTGTCGATCTCTTTTTCGATACCGATCCGATTTTTAAAAATACTGACAAATGCCATAAGTGACCTCTTGTGATGTAGTGTGTGCCATTCGTGTAGAAAATATAACACAAGATCGGGAGCGTGAGCTATTTGGAGCTGTGCCCGTGTGCCCGGTTGTTGCTGCTCTAATCGTTGAGCGCGATATGTCTCAGATCTTTGACGATCGCCTGTGCGGCATTTAGCCCAGCAGCCCAGCATTGACCCGCGACATTAACCGGTTGA
>JAMOPE010000466.1 GCA_027064785.1 Geobacteraceae bacterium | reverse complement strand
TTGCTCGACCTATCTCAAGAGTGAAGTTCCGAAAGAGGAGTGGGTGGCCCGTCTTTCGGCTGTGCGTAAAGTTGCCGGAAAGTTGCTCGATCGCAAACAGAAGGATTGTACTTTTACCAAGGATCCCGGCTCCAATATCCCTGCGGGGGAATATATGATCTATCACTTTGATGCAACGTTTGAAAACAAAGAGCATTTGACCGAGACGATTACGGTGATGCTTGAAAGTGATCAGAAATGGCGGGTTGCCGGTTATTTTATTGAGTAGATTAAGTTTTTTCTGTTTCCGGGTGTCAAAAAAGCTCCTTTTCTATTGTGTGAAAAGGGGCTTTTTTACGGACTTTGTTTTCCTTTTACAGAGGGAAAAGGCTGTATCAGTTTTCCTGCCGGTTGATAGTCAAAAATTGCATGAATAGTTCCGTTGTGCATTCCTCCGCAGCCGATGTCCGAGGTTGAGATTGAAATCATGAATGCCGATTTTTGTACCAGTGCTTCTGCAGCAATAGATGCCGCGACATCGGCACGGATGGTGGTGATGTAGGTGTCGAAATCGGCATAAAAGCCATTTTTACAGGCAGCAATGTATTTTTCTTCAAGAGCAGAATAAAATTTTTGGGCAGATTGCTGCTGTTGCCAGATCCAGTTTTCATCTGCTGAATCGGCAGTAAAAATAAGATGGTGGCAGCTGTTGGTTTGTCTCCCGAGCGAAAAAATCAATACACCACACACCGGGCAATGCATATTGACCGGTTCGCTGCAAAAGTCGAGAGCTGTTATCGGGATGGTCATTGTGGCCTCCGGTCTTTGAAGAGAATCTCGTCACGGCTGTATTTGAAGCGTTCGAGGATTTCATCTTTCTGCATGCGGGTTATCATGAAATCGCGGAAGGTTTTTTCGGTCAGGGTTGGAACTTTATCCTGCAGTTGTACCAGCGAAATCATGTTGACCATATTGGCTTTTGCCGTTGTGATCGGGATGACTTCACCCCGCTGGATTTCATCCCAGATCAGGTGAGCCGTTGCGACACCAAGCCCCATCCCCAGTTTGAGGGCTGAAATCAGCGCCTCGTGGCTATCCATTGTCATAACAATATTAAGATTTTCCGGATTTTTTCGAAAGTGATGCTTGTACCACATGGTCAGGATCGAAGGATCGTCCTCGTCGGTTATAAATTCTTTTTCAAGAAGATTTCTCAGTGAGTGGTCCCCATTGATCTCCCTCTGGTAATACTCCTGTGAACAGACTAGGATCATCTCTTCCTTGAGCAAGGGATCGATGCTGAAAATTTCTGGAAAGCTGGGAAGCTCACGCTGATTGAAATAGACATCGACAAGTGCATAGTCAAGTTTTCCCTCTTTGATCATCGTCAGTAATGGAATTGATTCCTTAAACTTCAGGTTGAACATCACATCGGGATACTTCTGGCGAAATTCGTGACAAAAGCGTGGCAGATATTCTTTCCCGAATTCTCGCGGGGCGCCAATCCTCAATGTCCCGGCGGGGCGGTCAAGGGGCTGGCGAATGTGGATAATTTCATCCTGCAGTCGTTCGACAAATGGCTCGACCAGTGAAAAAAGGCGTTCCCCGGCGGCTGTCGGGACAAGTTTTTTGTGGAGCCGGGTGAAGAGAGAAACTTTAAGTTCTGCTTCAAGCTTCTGCAATTGCTGGCTGATGGCCGGCTGTGAGATATGCAGGCGGTTCGCCGCGCCGACAATGCTGTTGAGCTGATAGATGTAGTAGAAAACCTTCAGCCGGTTAAAATCTGGTAGCATAAGTATAAATTATCCTATGACTAAAAATGAATGATTTTACTTATACACCGTGGGGGCTTATGATGCAACTCACAACGCATCTTAAAAAATATTTCATGAAGGAGGTCGCTATGGCCTGGTTATTTCTTTTTTTGGTTTTGACAGCTATTTTTATTATTATTCCTAGTTTTCTTGATGATAACTCTGAAAAAAATGAGGAGCATATCATTAATGCCGCATGGTTGAATAGTGAGGACAAGTTCCATTTTATTTCCCGCTGGGGAGCGTAATCACTTTTTTGTTTCACAGTTGATAAATCGTTTCATGAAAAGCAGCCCAATGTGGCTGCTTTTTGCGTTTTTATTCTGGAAAAGATTTGCCCTCTATGGTGATGCAGCGGTATGCTACGGCATTTTTAATCTTAAACCTGAATCTGGTTCAGGCTAAAAAATGAAGAGGGCTTTGTTGTGTATACCGATATCGTGATGGATCATTTCAATAATCCCCGCAACGTCGGGGTGATCGAGAACCCTTCAGTGATGATTCAGGTTGGTGATCCCAACTGCGGAGATACGTTGCTGTTGTCACTGAAGATCAAAAAAGAGAAAATCGTCGATGTAAAATATAAAATTTATGGCTGTGGTGCTGCTGTAGCAACGTCATCGATTGCCAGTGAAATGGCGATGGGAAAAACTTTGAATGAAGCATTGAAGATCAGTGACGATGATATTGCCGAGGCTCTGGGCGGACTTCCCCCTGAAAAGCTCCATTGTTCAAATCTGGCGGCGAGCGCATTGCGTGGTGCCATCAATGAATATCGCAAGTCGGAGTTGAGGAAGGCTTGATGATGACGTTATTTTTTCTGCTGCCTGCGGCCTATCTGATTGGTGCTATCCCGACCGGGGTCATTTTGACCAAACTGGTGGGCGGTGAAGATATTCGTAATGCCGGTAGCGGTAATATCGGGGCAACTAATGTTTACCGGGTGGCCGGACGTAAACTCGGGGTCATGACCCTGCTGGGTGACTGCCTTAAGGGTGTGATTCCTCTGGTCATTGCCATTCAGGGATTCCACCTGTCTGAAATGGGAGTTGCTCTTGTCGCTCTGGCGGCATTTATCGGACACTGTTATCCGGTTTACCTCGGGTTCAAAGGGGGAAAAGGGGTTGCAACGGCATTGGGGATTTTTCTAGTTCTCTCGCCATGGTCGGTTCTTTGTGTTCTCGGTGTCTTTGTTCTGGTGCTGTGGAAATGGCGCTATATCTCTCTGGCATCGATATCCGCTGCTGCAGCTATTCCGTGGTTGATCCTGGTGTTTGAGGGATCTGCAATTCTGTTTGGTGCGACATTATTGATTGCAGCATTGGTGATCTGGAAACATCGCGCTAATATCGAGCGGTTACGCAGTGGAACCGAAAACAAGTTTAAGGTCTGAGTCCGATTATGCGTAAACTTACTGTCTGGGTTGTTTTCCCTGCCCTGCTCATCGGTCCGGTGATCGCTTTTGTTATTTTTGGCCTGTGCTTTTCTCCCCTCACGCCGAAACACCCTGTCTCATTATCAATTCCACCCGGTAGCAGCTTCAGTAGCGTCGCCGAGAAACTGCGGGATGAAGGGGTGGTTCGCAATGCACTGGCGTTGAAACTGCTCGCCCGCTGGAATGGTCAAGCGGGAAAGATTCAGGCGGGAGATTATCGTTTCAGCGATCCGGCAACGCCCGAGGAGGTTCTCAATCGTTTAACTGCGGGTGATGTTGAAAAAGTCAGTTTAACGATCCCGGAAGGATTTACTTTAGCTCAGATTATTGAACGGATCAGTGAAAAAGGGTTTGGTGATCACGACAAATTGATGCACCTTGCTTACGATCGTGATTTTATCAAGTCCCTGAAGATTGATGCGACCAGTCTGGAAGGTTACCTGTTCCCCGAAACTTATCTGTTTGCTCCCGGAATTGGCGAAGAAGCACTGCTGAGGATGATGGTTGCCCAGTTTCGCAGCCATCTTGATCCCCAATTGCAGAAAAAGGCACAGACGCTAGGATTGACTCTTCATCAGTGGGTGACCCTTGCATCGATTATCGAAAAGGAGACGGGAATTGTTGAGGAAATGCCGCTGATTTCATCGGTTTTTCACAATCGCCTCAAGCGGAGAATTCCGCTCCAGACTGATCCGACAGTTATCTACGGCATCAAAAATTTTGATGGCAACCTCACGCGTAAGCATCTGGAAACACCATCACCTTACAACACCTATCTTAATCGTGGGCTTCCCCCCGGTCCGATTGCCAGTCCCGGACTTGCTGCGTTGAAGGCAGCAGTCAATCCGGCTCAGACGAAGTATCTTTATTTTGTTGCGACGGGGGATGGTGGGCATCGGTTTTCAAAAACGTTGAAAGAGCATAATGCGGCGGTCAAAGAATATCTGGCGCAACGGAGGAGAAACCGGAAGAAGAAATGATAGGCCTACCCCCTTTTTTTCTATGGGTCAGGCTGGGTGATCCGGCAAAAAAAGGGGGACACGTATCAAGTACATGTCCCCCTTTTTTTGTGCTCTCCCTCTCCCGCAATGGGGAAGAGGGTAAACGGGAAAATCAAGCTTAAACTGACTTCAAAGCCTGTTCTGCGGCTGCAATCGTTTTATCCAGATCTTCCCGTGAATGGGCGATACTCATAAAACCGGCCTCAAACTGAGCCGGAGCGAGGTTGATTCCCTGATCGAGCATGCTGCGGAAGAAGCGGCTGAATGCTTCGGTGTCGCTTTGCAACGCATCGCTAAAATTGTTGACCGGGCCGTCTTGAAAGTAGGTGCAGAACATCCCGCCGACCCGCTGCCAGCAGGTTGCGACAGGGCTGTTACCGGTAACTTGTTGCAACCCTTTTTCAAGGTAGAGACTCTTCTCTTCAATCTGCTGATAGAATCCCTCTTCCTGCAGCAGTTTCAGGGTGGTGATCCCGGCACTCATTGCCAGCGGGTTTCCTGAAAGAGTTCCCGCCTGATAAACGCCACCTTCGGGGGACAAGCTATCCATGATTTCGGCCTTACCACCGAAAGCTCCAACCGGCAGGCCGCCACCGATAATTTTCCCCAGACAGACCAGGTCGCCACGAACACCATAACGTTCCTGAGCGCCACCGTAGGCAACCCGGAAACCGGTCATGACTTCGTCGATAATCAGCACGATCCCCTCTTTGGTACAGAGATCACGCAATCCCTGCAGAAATCCTTCGACCGGTGGGACACACCCCATGTTTCCGGCAATTGCTTC
>JAMOPE010000465.1 GCA_027064785.1 Geobacteraceae bacterium | reverse complement strand
TTTTCACTAACCGTTACCTCGGACGCTTCGGACGGCGCAAACTTGCATGCCTGAAACAAGGATTGGAAGAGATTGCAGCCGGAGTTTCAACGGTGAAACGGCTGACAGCCGAACTGAAAATGATCGATTCGGAGGAGAAACTCTACAACACCGTCCTCAAACACGCCAAGGAACGGATTCGGACCCGCTATTCCCGCTATACCACCAGAGAAGAACAGGACGAACTGTGCAGCGAACTGAACGATGAACTGCTGGTTCGCGGTATTACCAGCAAGCCCCTTGACGATGAGATGTTCCAGACCGTCATCCATAACATCAAAAAAGAGGCCGTTTATCTGCGCCAGTTGCTACCGAAAATCATCACCGATAACGATCTCGATTTAAGACATGATTTTTTCACCAACAGCGGCCTCGACTATTTCTATATTGAAGAACTGGAACGCGACTACTTCAACCTGAATCAACTCGACCTCGAGCATCTGCACAAACTCCGAGGCGGCGAGTTTTAAGGGACTTCACCATGGCCAGTCAAAAACTTGAGCACCTGCGGAACTTCGGCAT
The DNA here is from genome assembly GCA_027064785.1 of Geobacteraceae bacterium. Taxonomy (GTDB): domain Bacteria; phylum Desulfobacterota; class Desulfuromonadia; order Desulfuromonadales; family Geopsychrobacteraceae; genus Desulfuromusa. The sequence continues at coordinate 4,477 of JAMOPE010000465.1, read as the reverse complement.
TATTTCCCATATCGATGCAGGGAAGACGACCGTATCGGAACGGATTCTCTTTTATGCCGGAGAAATTCATAAAATGGGTGAAGTTCACGACGGCATGGCAGTCATGGACTGGATGGAGCAGGAACAGGAGCGTGGGATTACGATTACTGCGACGGCAACCAACTGCAGTTGGAAAGATTACACTTTCAACCTGATCGACACCCCCGGTCATATTGACTTCACCATCGAAGTTGAACGTTCATTGCGAGCCCTCGACGGGGCGGTTGCAATTTTCAGCGGCGTCGAAGGGGTACAGCCACAAAGCGAGTCGGTGTGGCGACAAGCCAATCGCTATCAGGTTCCGCGTATTTGTCTGATTAACAAAATGGATCGGATCGGTGCTGATCATCAGCCTGTTATTGAAGCAATTACAAGTAAACTCGGAGCCCGGCCATTGCTGTTACAGCTTCCGCTCGGAAGCGAAGAGAACTTCACCGGAATCATCGATCTTATCGAAGAGAAAACCCTGCTATTTGATGAAGGAGATCAGGGACAGACCCTCATCTCCGGAGAAATCCCTGCCGAATTTCACGAAACGGTACAACATCACCGTGAGCTGATTATCGAAACCGCCGCCGATTACGATGATGACATCCTCACCGACTTTCTCGAAGGAAAACCCATTACCGCTGAACGGATTATCCCGGCTCTCCGCCAAGGGGTCATTACCTGCGATATCTTCCCGGTACTGCTGGGATCGGCGTTACGCAACAAAGGGATTCAACCGCTACTCGATGCGATCTGCGATCTCCTGCCATCACCACTCGATATCCCCCCTTCAGTGGCGCATCAACCCGATCACCATGACGAGATCGAAATCACCACCGATCCGAAGGCAACACTATGCACCCTGGCATTTAAAGTTCTTGCCGATGACGGTCGTAAACTCACCTATCTGCGACTTTACTCGGGGCAGCTCAAACCCGGGGATTCGGTCTACAACAGCCGCACCGGTGGAGTTGAAAAAGTAGCCCGATTATTCCGCATGCATTCGCACAAGCGGGAACGGATCGATCTGGCAATCGCCGGGGATATTGTCACCGCCACCGGACTGAAAAATGTCCTGACAGGCGACACCATCAGTAGTCCGGACCATCCCTTACAACTGGCAGGACTCGAATACCCCGAACCGGTCGTTTCCCTCGCGGTCGAAGCAAAAACGGTTGATGATCGCGACAAACTACCGCTGGCCCTTGAAAAACTGCAATGGGAAGACCCAACCTTTCTCGTCAAAGAAGATCCCGAAACGGGTCAGACCCTGCTGGTGGGCATGGGTGAACTGCATCTTGAAGTGGTTGTCCAACGACTGAAAAGTGATTTCAACGTCGAAACCCGCACCGGTCGGCCGCAAGTTGTTTATCGCGAAACGATTCAAAAAGAGGTTGAACATCAGGAAGTCTTTGAGCGCGAAATTGAAGGGAAAACCCATTACGGTGAAGTTAAAATCAGCCTGGCACCAACAGGGCAGAAAAGCGGGATTGAGATCGATATTCCCGAGGATCTGCTCACCGATTGGCCGACTGAATTGGCTGATGTTATCCGCGAAAAACTTGAAGCTGCATGTCAATCTGGACAGATCGCCGGCTATCCCCTTGCCGACTTGAAAATGACCCTCGTTGAAGCCCCATACAACAGCAACAAAACCACCGATCTCGGTATCTCGGCAGCAATCAGTCGGGCCATCGGTCAGGCATTAAAGGATGGGAAACCGACCCTGCTCGAACCGGTCATGGTTCTCGAGCTGATTGCCCCGTCTGATTACACCGGTCGGGTTATCAGCAGCCTGAATCAGAAACGGGGACAGGTTGAGGGGATCACCTCCCACCCCGGACAGGATATTGTCCGTGCTACCGTCCCACTGATTGAGATGTTCGGCTATATGACCGAACTACGTAGTGCCACCAAGGGACAAGGCAGCTTTACCATGGAGTTTTCCCATTTTGATCAAGCCCCGGCAGAAACGTTACAGAAATTCGGAATTGGATAATTTAATGGTCATAGTTCCGTGGAAGAAACTATTTATACAGGGTGTATCGCTCGCCTTTATCATCCTCTTTTCACTCAATTGTCACCCAGCCCAAGCCGCCAACCCTGACCCCCTCCGCCTGCAAAAAATGGTGAACAGGTTTAGCTGGCAGGATGCAAAAAACACCTATCCCAAAAATTCGATTCTGTTCGTTGGTAGTTCAAGTGTCTATCGCTGGAAAACCGCTTACGCCTTTCCTGAGTACCCAGTTATCAATCGCGGCATTCCCGGTGCGGAGATAGCGGATCTCAATTATTACTACGGCGATCTTGTAGAGAAATACCGCGCGGCAACGGTTATCTTTTATTGTGGTGATAACGACATCGCCAGCGGCAAGAGTCCCGAGCAGATCCTGGCCGATTTTAAAACCTTCACAACTCACCTGATGGTTCAAACGAACCAGCCAACGCTGATTTTCCTGGCAATCAAGCCAAGTCCGCAACGCTGGAAGTTATGGTCTGAAATGGTCGAAACCAACCTGAAGATTCAGAGATATTGTCGAGATAGCCATCAGTGCACATTTGTCGACACAGCAACGGTGCTGTTGAATGACAAGGGGCAGCCCGACAAAAGATTCTTTGCAGAAGATGGGCTTCATTTGAATGGCGAGGGCTATCAGCTCTGGAATAAGTTGCTCTATTCAGTAACTGGAGGGGACGTTCTTGCTTTAGTGCTTTAAGCTCGATAATTTATTGATAGCGTTCCGACGCAGGCAGCAGTTTTGAAATTATTTACACCAAAAATAGCTGTTTTGCCTCAAGACAATCCTGCCGTGAAAGTCCATACTTTTTAGCATATTGTTCCCAACCAGAAACGGTATCACAAACCTGCTGAACAATCTTTTCTGCAGTTTGTCTTTTCAGGCGATAAAAACCGGCAGAATCAAGGACAATATTAAGATCGGGCAGGTGATTATCAAAATCGAGGGCTAAAGCATGTTCCTCTTTTTTAAAGGATGGGTTCATGTCGTATGCTGGAGCAAGCTGCCATCCCGATGGAGAACGCAAAAAACCGTGGTTGCGTAAATGGTCATCCCGATTTGCCGTAACAACATTAAACACCACTCGGGTAAACAACTCTTCAAGATCACTTTGCAACGATTCCGGCTCGGCAAACGTAACCAGAAACTCTGCCAGCTCAAGATAACTGGCATCATCGGTGTCAATATGGTTAAGCATCGTCATGGCAGAAGTGAAAAAGCGGCGACTTTCTCTGTTGCGATCAAACCGTTTAACCATAAAAGTATGGTAGCCCCCATCAAGTTGTAATAGCTGCGATTCGGGGACAGATATGCCACACTCACCGGCAAGCTCATGGAGAACCTTTTCCCAGGCAGCAACATCGTAATCGTCAACGGCTGAAGGAAATTTAGCAATCCATAAATGCCCCAAATCATCAACAATATTTGCTTTGGGGCGGGCTCCACCTAAGGATGCTCCCGGTGCAACCAGCACCTTGAGCCATGCCCTTATTTGATCGGGTGGTGCCAGTTTTTTCCTGGTCAATTCAAAAGCGATCGCCTGTAACTCGGCAATGCGTGTCACCGGTGGAGCCGCTAAAACTTCATCCGCCAGAAAAACATCGTGATCGGGCAAACTGTAACGCAAAGCCCCCATCCGGGTACAATCCTGCACCCCCAGCAAAAAGTCCCATGAATCGAGGGTTTTCGCTCGGCGTTCTTCATCCCGTGCCGCAATCGCCTCACGCCGTTTCATCAGTGTTTGCCCCCAGCGATCGGGGCACGAATCCATAAATACACCAAAATTTGCTTGCCCCGGATAAAACTCTCCTGGGAATAAATCGAGTTCAGGATCAAGGGTAAACGCCTGGGCATGATTGAGCCATTCAGCATTGTAGGCAAAGCTGATGCTGCCACGATTTCCCCGGGAAAGGGTGCCGATATGTTGCAACGAGCCAAAAGCGGGATCGTCTAACCACACCCAAAGCTGTTCACGCTGTCGCTGTTTCACCATCACAGTTTTCCCGGTTTGCGGGGGGCCCTTTTTCGCTGGGGAAGAGATTCATCCTGAAGTCGCCGCCCCAGAACATCCTCCTTGGCGATCAAAGAAAGGTCATCCAACAATCCCAAAACCCGCAGCACCTGAACATAGTTACCAAAAGCAACCGAAGGATCACCCTGCTCAATTTTACTGAGAGTCGGGCGGGAGATATCGGCACGCACGCAGACCGTTTCCATAGAAAAACGGCGACGCAAGCGGGCATCCTTAAGACGTTGTCCCAATGCGAGAGCTTTTTTCTGTGATTCGGGATAGAGGTATATTGTTTTTTTAGCCATAATGATAAATATAAATAGCGCTTACCACTATATTTGTCAATTTAATTTAACATTAATAGGAGGGGGACGTTCTTGCTTTAATGCTTTAAGCTCCTTGTCCAGTCAACTAGCACTTC
>JAMOPE010000464.1 GCA_027064785.1 Geobacteraceae bacterium | reverse complement strand
CCCAGATAGCTGTCGACCTCAACATACTGAATATCGAGACCAAATTTATCGGCGACTTGTAGCAACCCCTGATTTCCCAGGTAATAAACATCTTTTTTAACAACAGCAAGCCTCTTCCCCGATAAGTTCAGAATAGAATCAATCTGATGATTTTTCCGTTGATAAATCTGCCCCCAGCTCGAAAGAACTGTTTCATTCGCAAACTGAAACTTCTTGGCTCGCTGCTCGGTATAGGCAATAGCCGGAATAACATCAAGATCACCATCTTCGAGTTGCTTGAGGCATTCCTTCCACGAGCAGGAAACAAATTTAATCGTCCAGCCTTCTTTTTTAGCAACCTTTTTGAATAAGTCGGCCATCAAGCCGTCAGAAAGACCTTCATCATTCGTAAAACTAAGGGGATGATTAGCAGAAACAGCAACACGAACTTCACCGGAGAAGGCAGAGACGGGACAGAAGAAGATCAGCCCTAGAATAAGAAGAGAAAACCAGCGCAAGATAAATCCCCCAAGAGAGCTGGAACACGTACCAAAAAAGATAAATTAATTTTGGCAGGAGCCCGAATAGATACAAGGCGTCTGACTAATTATCAACCAGTTCCAAAGAAAATATCAAGGGCTGGGCTAAATTAATTACCTGCGTCGCGTCAAACTGACAAGTTCATCTTTAAGCTTCCGGTAACTCGACAACCGCTCTTGCTTGAGGGCCCCTGCCGCAAGTGCGGCCGTCACAGCACATCCCGGCTCGGTCTGATGGCGACAATCGCTGAATTTACACTGCAGTGCCAACTCTTCAATATCGTTGAAAGATTCAAGCAGATCGTCTTCACCGCCCCACAGGTGCAGTTCGCGCATTCCGGGATTATCCATCACAATCCCACCCTCGGGGAGGAGAAACAATTCCCGATGGGTCGTGGTGTGGCGGCCTTTGCCATCAGAATGACTCACTTCGGCAACCTTCTGCCGCTGCTCACCGAGCAAACCGTTGAGGATTGTCGATTTTCCAACTCCGGAAGACCCAAGTAAAGCAATGGTCTTTCCCTGTTCCACATAGCGGAAGATGAATTCAAGCTGATCGGTATCTCGTGCCATACACAGATGAACCGGAACTGATTCGGCAATCTCTTCGACCTGAGCCTTGCACTCAGCAGGATCTTCACACAGATCGGTCTTGTTCAGCAAAATGACTGCATCAGCACCACTGCTCCCCACCAGCGTCAGGTAGCGCTCAATCCGACGCAGATTAAAATCACGGTCAAGTCCACTGACAATAAAGATCAAATCGATATTTGCAGCGATCACCTGCTGTTCAAGGCGCTGCTTCCCCCGGCTTTTGCGGTGACCGGGAAGGTTCCGTGAAAATGAACTTTTCCGTGGCAGCAAGGCATGGATAATTCCCCGCTCACCCGGCTGTGGTTCTACCACAACCCAGTCTCCGACCACCGGTAACCCGGCCCGGTCGATAGCATTGTGGCGAATTTTTCCGGCAAAGCGGACGGTCAAATCACCCGCCGGACAATAAACCCGGAAGTAATTTTTCTCACCGCGAATCACCCGTGCCGCCTGATAACCCGACTTCTCCCACGGCTTAAACGCTTCGGCAAAATATGGTGACCAGCCCCACTCTTCAGGAATCATCATCATTCTCTACCTCTTCATCCGCAGTGACAGCAGATTAAACATCAGCAGCCCACTGGCAATCAGGACAATCCCGACAATATGGTACCCTTGAAAACGTTCCCCGAGAAAAATAACCGCCAGTAACGATGCGAACAGCGGGATCAGATTAATATACAAACCCGCCTGATTAGCACCGATTTCGTGAATCCCGCGATTCCAAAACAGATATGCCAGAATTGAAGGACAAAAAGCAACATAGAGGAGGCTGAGAACGACCGGCTGTGTCAGGTGCAGTGACGGTGCCGTCTGATACTCCCACAAGTAGAGGGGCAGCAGCAGGACAACACCGACAGCAAAAGTGGTCGTCAGAAAACTCATCGGTGCAATATCGGGACGTTTCCGTAACAGCACCGAATAAAGACCGTAGAGGGACACCGCCAGCAACATAAACAGATCGCCCCGGACAAATTCGAGTTGCAGCAACCGTTGCAGATCACCACGGATGACAATATGTCCGGCGCCGACAGTACACAGTCCAATTGCAAAAAACTGCAGAGGCGTTATCCGGTCCCGAAACAACAGAAAACTGATCACAACAATAATGACCGGCATGACCGACTGGGTCAGGGCAATATTGATTGCCGTCGTACTATGGGCGGCAGCGTAAAGTAGGGTATTAAATGAAGCAATTCCCAGCAATCCGAGCAGGAATATAATTTTCCAGTGTTGACGAATCTCAGGCCAATCACGGCGGGTCTGCTTCCAGGTAAATGGAAGGAGGATCAGCAACGCCAGAGCCCAGCGCCAGAAAGACATTGCGACCGGTGGAATCAGGTCGGCAACACCACGCGCCAGCACCGCATTTCCCGCCCAGAATAGCGGCGGTAAAATCAATAACAGATAAATTCCAAACTTCTTTTTTTCCATCTTAACCATTCAAATTTCCAATATTATTCCCTCTTCCCGAGGGAGAGCTATGTCACAACCGCGTTACAAATGGAGCCGGGAGAGTAACACAGGTACCGCCGTTTCAACGCGCAAAATACGCTCCCCCAGACTGACAGGGATAAACCCGCATCCCTGCAGTTTTTCAATCTCGTAAGGGATAAATCCCCCTTCCGGGCCAATCGCCAGGGTGATCTTCTGATCAAGCGCATGGGGGCAGACCATCTCTACTCCGGGATGGGCGACATAAGCAACACTCCCCGCAGTAATACCCGGCAGCTCATCTTCAACAAAAGGCTTAAACCGGGGACATAAGGTCACCTGTGGAACGATAGTATCACGCGCCTGTTCCAATCCCAGCAACAGCTGTTCCTGCAATTTTTCCTCTTCCAACAGCGGACTTCCCCAGAAACTTTTATCAACCCGATAGCTGTTGAGAAGATAAATCTGCTTCACCCCCAGTGAGCTGACACTTTGCAACACCCGTTTCAACATTTTTGGTCGTGGAAGTGCCAGCAACAAAGTGATTGGCGATGGAGCAGGTGGAGGCTGATCAAGAAAAATATCCAGCTCCAGTTGCTGATCGGTCAAAGAGAGGATTGTCCCTCGCCCCATCAACCCATTGACTTTGCCAACCCGCAATTCATCCCCAACCACAGCACGATGAACCTTGCAAACGTGCTCAAGCCGCCGACCCGTCAATTGAACCCGTTCGGCTGAGACAAAATCAGCGTCCTGTAAGAGAATGATATTCATGGAAATAGCGACGAAATAATTGTTCCATCCTCCCGAAGATATTTAAAATGGGGATCATATCAGATCTCCACCGCGCGTAAGTAGCGAAATATCAGTGATTTTATGATAGACTTTCTTTTTTCGACCTTCAACCTGACTCAGCGACAACCTGAAAACGGAGGAAGACATGTTAACACGGCAACAGATTGAAACCGCTGCCTCAAACCTGACGGGGATTATCCGTCACACCGAACTGATCCACTCCCCCACGTATTCCAGGCAGCTCGAAACCCCGATCTATTTCAAATGTGAAAATCTTCAATATACCGGTGCATTCAAAATCCGCGGAATCTACAACGACCTGTCGCAACGACCACCACAGCAACTCGCCAAGGGTGTGATCACCGCATCCATCGGCAATTATGCAAAAGGATTGTCCGGTGCAGCAGCGCACCTGAACGTTCCCTGCCACATTATTATGCCGACCGGGACACCCCTCGCCCGCGAGCTGTTTCCGCGTGAGCATAAAGCGACCGTTGAACTTTACGGCCTCGATCAGGCCGAAGCAGAAAAACATGCCCATAAACTGGCAGAAGAAAAAGAGCTGCTCTATGTTGTCCCCAGCAGTGAAGAACTGGTGCTGGCAGGGCACGGAACTATCGGGCTTGAAATCCTTGCCGATCTTCCTGAGCTTGATACCCTGCTAATTCCCATCGGCCGGGGATGCCTGATTGCCGGAGTTGCAACGGCCGTCAAAGCATTAAAACCTGGCGTCAGAATTATCGGTGTTGAAGCAGCCGGAGTTCCCAGTGCCACACTGGCTCGCCGTAATGGTAAGCCGAAGCGACTGGCAACCCGCTGCCATACCTTTGCCAGAGAGATCGCCATCAACCAGATTGATGAAACATCCTTCCCGCTGATCGAAAAATATGTTGACGACATTATCACCGTTGAAGAGGAAGAGATCGCCCGGGCAGTTGTCGGTCTAATGGAAAATAGTAAGCTGGTCGTTGAAGGGGCGGGAGCCGTCGGTCTTGCCGCATTACTCGATGGGCTGAAAACCCGTCACATGGGGAATACTGTCTGTCTTTTATCGGGTGGAAATCTGGAAATTCAGAATATGGCGCGGGTCATCGAACAGGGAATCCTCGCCGCCGGGCACTATTTAAAACTGCGGCTGGAAATGACCGATATGCCCGGAGCATTGGCGCATCTGACGCAGATCCTTGGGGAGCTGAAAACCAATATCTTCCAGATCAGCCACGACCGGCATAAATCATCGTTACCCTTGGGGAGAGCCGAAGTGTTGCTTGATCTTGAAACCAGTGATCAGGAGCACATTCAGGAAATTTTATTGCGCCTGGAACATGAGGGATACAGCCCTGAGGTTATTTAGCGGCTGTACCCCTTTCAGGGAATCAACGTTATTTCTTCGCCATAATGGCGCAGGCTGCCGCCATATTTTTCACCGCCCGGGCATGTTCACGGACGCAGGGATTATCGGCATCCCAAACGTAACCCGCTAACACGGAGCAGATCTGTTTTTTTAAACTCTCCGGCTGGGTATCAGAAAAGAAAATTGTCGGCAGTTTGTTATCGTACCAGGCGTTGACATAAGTTCTGAAAGCCTCAACACCCAGAGACATGTAGTCGGTATATTCTTTATCCCAGTCGAGCTGTTCACCGTTAAACTGACGAATCAGGGTTTTAGCCGCCCGGTTCGCCGATTCCAGTGCCAGCGTCACCCCCGAAGAGAAGA
>JAMOPE010000463.1 GCA_027064785.1 Geobacteraceae bacterium | reverse complement strand
GATTCCCATACTGAAGATACAATGGTTGCGGGAGCCTGGCTCTCCAACCGCAAGATTGTTGACCTGGTTGTTAAATCGGGACCTGATGCAATTCGGGATCTGATTGACTGGGGTGTTGAATTCAGCTGCAACGATGACGACCAATATGATCTGACCCGTGAAGGTGGCCACAGTCACCGGCGGATTCTTCACGCAAAGGATGCCACTGGCCGTGAAATTGAACGGGCGCTGGTTGAAGCGGTTCTCAACCACCCGAATATCACCCTTTATCAGCATCACATCGCTGTCGATCTGATCACAGAAGCAAAAGTTTTACAGAAAAAACTCGATCACAATCGCTGCCTCGGGGCTTATATCCTTGATATCAACAAGAAAGAGATCATCTCTTTTGGTGCGCAGTTTACTGTTCTTGCAACCGGGGGGGCTGGAAAAGTTTACTTCTACACCTGCAATCCCGATATTGCGACCGGTGATGGAGTTGCAATCGGCTGGCGAGCCGGTGCCGATGTTGCCAACATGGAATTCATGCAATTTCACCCAACGACGCTCTACCATCCATTGGCAAAGTCATTTCTGATTTCCGAAGCGGTTCGTGGAGAAGGAGGGATCCTGAAACGGGGGGATGGTCATCCGTTCATGCCTGCCTACCACAAATTAAAAGATCTTGCTCCACGTGACATTGTTGCTCGCGCCATCGACAGTGAAATGAAAAAAACCGGAGCCGATTGTGTCTTCCTTGACATCACCCACAAGGGGGCCGATTTCATCAAGCATCACTTCCCGATGATCTACGAGACCTGCCTCAGCTTCGGCATCGACATGACAAAAGAACCGATCCCTGTCGTTCCGGCAGCTCATTACCTATGCGGCGGTTTGAGTGTCAATAAAAACAGTGAAACAAATATTGGCAATTTATTTGCCATTGGCGAAGTTGCCTGCACCGGCCTGCATGGTGCCAACCGTCTAGCCAGTAACAGCCTGCTTGAAGGCATCGTCTTTGCCAAAATTGCTGCAGAAACATCCCTTAAACGATTATCGGAAACGCCACCCGAAACACCTGCGGTGAAACCATGGGATTGCGGCAATGCAACCGACAGTGATGAAGAGGTCATCGTTGCCCACAACTGGGATGAGATCAGACGCTGCATGTGGAATTATGTCGGCATAGTTCGTTCCGACAAACGACTGCAAAGAGCAATGAACAGGATTCTGCTGATTCAAAAAGAGATTGATGAATACTACTGGGATTTTCTCCTGACGTCCGATCTTATTGAATTGCGAAATATCACAACGGTCGCACGCTTAATCGTTGAAAGTGCGTTAAAGCGTCATGAGAGCCGTGGACTTCATTTTACCATCGACTACCCGGAACGCGACGATATTAATTTCCAGCATGATACAGTTGTCCACGGTGCGGAGACACCCATATCTCTCGCTGAAAATTACAATAACGCCATTCCCAATCAATAACTTTAACAAAGGGATACTGTTTTGGATATCAATGAAATCCGGCAGAAGATTAATCAACTCGACAATGACCTGCTCCAGATTTTCAATCGGAGAGCAGCATTAGCACTGAAGATCGGTGAGGTCAAAAAAGAGCTGGGGCTTCCCATCTACGATCCCCGCCGTGAAAAACTGATTTTTGAGCGGATGAAAAAACTGAATGAAGGCCCATTGGATGATGCAGCAATAACCCGCCTGTTTGAACGGGTCATCGATGAAAGTCGAAGCCTCGAGAGAACTCACGCCAAGGGAGACGACTGATATGCTGGTGATTATGAAAAAGAAAGCAACAGAAGAGAATCTGGAACAGGTCAAACAGTTTCTGGTTGAACATGACTGCGATTTTCACCAGTCGACCGGAGCCGACCGGATTATTATCGGTGTCGTCGGTGACACCAGCTCGATCAGTAGTCAGCAGTTAGTTGACCTTCCGGGAGTTCTTGATCTTTATAAAATCCCGGCCGAAGATTAAAACACCGGGCGGAAATTGCCCGCCCGGTTTCATTATCACCTAGCCAACAACTTCCGATTTAGTAAAAACAGTCCGCAACACCTGCCCCGCTCCCTCAATCGCTTCTCTGGCCCCTTCTTCGCGATCCACCAGAGTCACAATCCCGAGAACAATAAGCCCCTCTTCTTCGGCACGTTCAACCGCTTTCATAGACGAACCGCCCGTTGTTGTGACATCCTCAACAATCACAACCCGTGAGCCCTCAGGAAGGTTTTTACGCCCTTCAAGCCACTGCCCGGTTCCGTGACCTTTAGGTTCTTTACGAATAATGAAGGCGTGAACATGACTGCCATCAAGTTGTGCTGCAATCGATGTCGCTGTTGCAATCGGATCAGCACCGAGAGTCAAACCACCAACCCCGTCAATCGGCCCTTCAAACTTTTGGACTTCATCCCAGAAAGCCTGCCCGACCAGCAGCCCACCACGAGCATGCAACGTGGTCTGTTTGCCGTCAAAATAAAAGTTGCTCTTTCGCCCGGAAGCCAGAGTCACTTCACGTTCTTCGTAGGACAATTCACAAATAATCTCTTTCAATTCAGATTTGACACTCATATATTCTCCCTAAATAAATACTTTAAGTTTTTATCTATAACTTGTTTATTTTTCTTTAAAAAGTTCAATCTGATCAGTTTCTTTTATTTTCGGGAACATGATCGGGTACTCACCACTGAAGCAGGCATCACAGAAATCGAGTTTATGATCGCCAAACTTTTCCAGTGCTGCGTGTAGCCCCTTCAGCTCCAGATAACAAAGAGTGTCAGCAGTAATATAACGGGCGATTTCATCAATACTGTGAGATGCCGAAATTAACTCTTTACGCGATGGTGTATCGATACCATAGAAACAGGGATAACTGGTCGGCGGGCTGGAGACGCGCATATGCACCTCTTTTGCTCCGGCATTACGGATCATTTTGATGATTTTCCGTGATGTCGTCCCGCGAACAATTGAATCATCAACAACAACAACCCGCTTTCCTTCCAGGACTTCACGGACCGGATTGAGTTTCAATTTAACACCGAAGTGACGGATCGACTGTTGCGGCTCGATAAACGTCCGTCCGACATAGTGGTTACGGATCAACCCCAGCTCAAACGGGGTCCCCGCTTCTTCGGCATAGCCCATCGCGGCAGGCATCCCCGAGTCGGGAACAGCAATTACAACATCTGCGTCAACGGGATACTGACGTGCTAATTGACGACCAAATTCTTTCCGTACCGGATAAACCATCCGGTTGAAAATCCGGCTATCGGGACGGGCAAAGTAGATATACTCAAAAATACACGGGGTATTGCGTACATCCTGCTGTTGCTTGAACGGAAAAAATGATCTCATCCCTTTTTTATCGATAACCACCATTTCACCGGGTTCGATCTCACGAATATATTCCGCTTCAATCAAATCAAATGCACACGACTCCGAAGACACAACAAAGGCACCATCAAGACGACCAAGGCTTAACGGCCGGAACCCACTCGGATCACGAACAGCAATCATCCGCGTTTCAGTCAAAAAAGCGAGACTATATGCCCCCTTCACCTGTTGCAGGGACTCACACACCCGCTCGACCAGTGAATCAGACTGGGCGCGAGCGATCAGGTGGATAATGGTTTCAGTATCGGCTGTTGTCGAAAAGATTGATCCTCTTTTTTCCAGATCAGCACGCAATTCAGGAGCATTGACAAGGTTTCCGTTATGGGCGATTGCGATACTGCCGCGGGAATAGTCCACCATAATTGGTTGACAGTTCTTCATGTCATTCCCACCTGCCGTCGAATAGCGGACATGGCCGATGGATGAACGCCCCGGAAGTTTGGCAAAGACGTCGTCGCACTTGAATACATCGGCGACCAGTCCCATCCCGAGGTGAGCCCGCAGGTTCATCCCGTCCGAGGCAACAATCCCGCAGCTCTCCTGGCCGCGATGCTGCAATGCGTAAAGACCAAGATAGGTCAGATTGGCCGCTTCCGGGTGACCGAAAACACCAAAGACACCGCATTCTTCATGGAGTTTATCAAACATGTGTATGGTTAATCCTTTGATTTAGGGGGTGAAATTCAGTCTACAACAGTTCCCTGCGAATAAAACCGATGGCGTTACGATAAAGCAGCAGCCCCATCCCCTCCTCTGCCAGTGGTTCACGGGTCCAGCGGGGATGGTGGGTACGGTGAACATACGCTTCAGGGTGCGGCATCAGACCAAATAATCGCCCGCTCGGATCACAGATCCCGGCAATTGCATTCTGGCTGCCATTGGGATTCTCCGGGAATTCCTGTGTCGGATGAAGATCACGGTCAGCATATTTCATCACCGCAAGATGTCCATCTTCGAGCTGCTGCAGAGTTTCAGGAGAATCGGTCACAAAACGCCCTTCGCCGTGGCGAACCGGCAGATAGAGCCCCGTCAGCCCCTGCGTATAGATACACGGTGACAGCGGATCGACACTCAACCAGCACCAGCGGTTTTCAAAACGTCCACGCTCATTGTTAGTCAGCGTACAAGTTTGCTCAAAGCTGCCGTCAAGAGAAGGTAACAAACCCATTTTGACCAGCAGCTGGAACCCGTTACATACGCCCATAACAAGTTTACCAGCAGCAATAAACTCTTTGAGCTGGGTTGCCAGCGTTTCGAGCCCACCGGCAACCTGAGCATGAAGCAATCGATTTGCCCCCGCCTTGGCACTGCCGAGGTCATCACCATCGAGGAATCCCCCTGCCAGGTTGAGAAAGTGATAATCATTCAGATTGACCCGTCCGGCGAGCAGTTCGGCAATATGGACGATATCGGCTTCAGCACCGGCGAGACGACAGGCATGTGCGACCTCACGCTCACAGTTGGTTCCATATCCGGAGATAACAATCGCCTTGACTGTTTGAACCATTTCACATCTCCTTTAACGGCGCTTGCCACGCCTGTTTCAGATCGTCGAGAGAAACACGGATCAGTGTCTGGCCGTGCAATCCATTAATTTTCAAGACAGGCTCTTCAATAACCCGTCCGAGACAACAACAACTTTGACCAGCAAATAGCTTTTCAAATACCTCTTTGTTTGAGCCTCTAACTGTCACGAGTAAGCGACTTTGA
>JAMOPE010000462.1 GCA_027064785.1 Geobacteraceae bacterium | reverse complement strand
TGATTGATTTTGCAGTACATCGATTCCCACAACCGGGGAACCGTTGCAACGAGTGTCGGCTGATACTTTTCCAGATCGGCAGCAAACGTCTTAACGGCTGAATAGACAATACAACAACCTGCTGACAAGGCAACATACTCCGCCGCCCGCTCGAAAATATGCCAGCTTGGTAAGATAGAAACCCAGCGGTCTGTCTCTTCAAGAGCAATCAAATCGGGAAGATGGCGCACATTGTACATGATATTCGCGTGGGTCAGTAGAACCCCCTTCGGCACACCTGTCGTCCCGGAGGTATAAATCAGCGTAAAAACATCGCTTAACTCAATTGAATAACGTTGGGCGACAAATTCCTTCTTATCAGACTGACTGATCGTCCGACCCTTCAGGATATCGTTATAACTGTAAATATGATCAAACCATTTATGCGTTTTTTCTCCTTCGATAACGAAGATCGCTTTGAGCTTTTTCAGCTTTTTCAGCATATTTTCGTGTGCCGTCAGCAGGGTCTCTGTTTCAACCACCAGAAATTCACACTCAGCATGCTTAAGGATAAATTCCAGCTCACGTGTTGGGGTATCGCTCCCGCGCGGAACACTAACTGCTCCGAGGGAAACAAGGGCAAAATCGGTAACAATCCAGCCGTATCGATTGTCCGATAACAGCATCACTTTGCACCCCTTACGAACCTTGTGAGATCGAAATGCCTTGGAGAGGATCAGAACATCTTCAAACATTTTCTCATAACTGACCTCGAACTCATTTTCACCGGAGCGATAAATAAAAGCCGGGCGGGCAGCAAATTGAGTTGCACTGTTGAGCAGCACATCAAAGAGGGTTCCTTTGTGGAGTACAGCATCTGGCATCGGAAGTAAACCTGACTGAAAAAGTAAAGGGGCTACTATATATAACATTCCCGGGAAAATGATTCGAGTCTTTATGCGAGAAAGACTAGTGCAGAACGTTAGCGCAAAAAAGAAAGGGGCCACAAAGTGGCCCCGTGACGAGGGAGTCGTCGGGAATACATAACAACGTACAGACAGCTGTACATCTGCCGGGCGGAGAACCGGCGTGCATCACATCAAAAACAGGGGGAGAACCCTTTAAAATCTACAGAAGCGAGGTCGCGCTAACGATAATCAGTCGACTCGCCGGCGTAAAAATGTCGGAATATCAAACTGCTCGTCATCAACAAACAGATCGCGAGTCTGATTCAAAACATCGCGAGATCTCCGGCTACCCGGAGCAACCGGTTGCTGATTGCGAATGTGAGTTGGGACATCAAAGTCAACCTTTGAGGTGACTTGAGAAAGAGTCTGCGCCCGCTGATCGATAACATCTGCAACACGGGGTTGTTCCTCAGCTGCGGCTCCAAATCCGGTTGCAATCGCAGTTATTTTAATTTTTTCACCGAGATTCTCATCAATCACCAGACCGACGATAATATTGGCGTCTTCATGAACTTTTTCGTGGATGATTGTTGATGCCTCTTCAAATTCTTCCATCGTCATGCTGGAAGAGCCTGAGATATTAACCAGAACGCCCATGGCACCGGAGATATCAACTTCCTCAAGGAGCGGGCTGCTAATTGCACTATGAGCTGCTTCGGCAGCACGTCGCTCACCTTCAGCCATCCCGATTCCCATCATGGCCATACCCCGGTTGCTCATCACAGTTCTGACGTCGGCAAAGTCAACGTTGATCAGACCTTCGGTTGTAATTAAATCGGAAATTCCCTGAACCGCTTGACGCAGGACATCATCAGCAGGCTTAAAGGCATCGAGAATACTCATATTTTTACCGGCGAGTCCCAATAAACGATCGTTAGGGACAACGACGAGCGAATCGACAACTTCGCGCAACTCAGCAATCCCGGCATCGGCACGCTGCATCCGCTGACGGCCTTCACGGGTAAACGGCTTAGTGACAACCCCAACAGTCAGAGCACCGGCTTCTTTTGCAGCAGCAGCAATGATCGGTGCTGCACCGGTTCCGGTACCGCCACCCATCCCGGCTGCGACAAAAATCATGTCCGCACCCTCAAACATTTCAACGAGGCGTTGCTTATCTTCTTCGGCAGCCTGACGACCAATTTCGGGGTTAGCCCCGGCGCCAAGACCTTTGGTGAGATGACCACCTAACTGGATTTTCATTGAAGCGTCGCTGCGGCGCAATGCCTGTGCGTCTGTATTGGCGGCGAGAAACTCGACCCCGTCCACATTGCATCTGATCATCGTATTGACGGCGTTACCACCACCTCCACCAACACCGATCACCTTAATTTTTGCAGCTTGATCCAATGCCGCTTCGAACTGGAACATGACTCCCTCTTGACTAGGCATAATGCCCTCCCGCTTGCTGCGCCTCCGGCTTCTCCGCGAATCCGAAAACTAGTTATATTTAAGTAAGTTAAACTTACCAAAACTAAGTAAATTTGACAAGTAATTATAATATAATTATCTATTCAATTTTTGCTCAAAAGAATTCGCTGAACCACTCCTTCATTCGCTGCGAAACCCGCTCAAAAACGTTCTTTTCACCGATCTTAAAATTCTGAACTTTTGTGTTCTGACTGCCATATTTCACCAGACCGACACCGGTTGCATAAATCGGTGAATTAACAACATCGGTCAGTCCGCCGATATCGAGAGGATTTCCACGCCGTACAGGAAGATTAAAGACCTGCTCCGCAAGTTCCGGCATCCCCGACAAAATAGCACTACCACCAGTAATCACGACGCCCGAAGCAATCAGATCACCATAGCCACTCTTGATGATTTCACGATTCACCAGCGAGAAAATTTCTTCGACCCGCGGCTCAAGAATTTCGGCAAGTAACTGTCGTGATAGAATTCGTGCTTCACGACCACCGACCGATGGAACCTCAATCGTTTCATCTTTGCCGACCATCGAGGTCAAACAGCAGCCATACGCCTGCTTGATTTTTTCGGCTTCAGCCATCGGCGTCCGTAACCCGACAGCAATATCATTGGTCAGGTGATCACCACCGATCGACAGAACCGAGGTGTGCTTGATCGCACCTTCGGAGAAAATCGCGATATCCGATGTTCCACCACCAATGTCAACCAGTGCGACACCCAGCTCTTTTTCATCCGACGACAAAACAGCTTCGCTACTCGCCAGTTGCTCGAGGACGATATCGGCAACGTCGGCCCCGGCCCGATTACAGCTCTTGATGATATTCTGGGCACTGGCAACTGCTCCGGTGACAATGTGAACTTTCGCCTCAAGACGGACACCACTCATTCCCAGCGGCTCACGAATTCCATCCTGATCATCGATGATAAATTCCTGCGGCAAGATATGCATCACCTCACGATCCATCGGGATCGCAATCGCCTTGGCGGCATCAATGACCCGCTGCAGATCTTCACTAGTCACTTCACGGTTTTTGATCGCAATCACACCCTGTGAATTCAGCCCCTTGATGTGACCACCGGCAATTCCGGCAAACACCGACTTGATTTCACAACCCGCCATCAGCTCAGCTTCACGGATTGCCTTCTGGATCGCCGATACAGTGCTTTCGATATTAATGACAACACCTTTCCGCAACCCTTTTGACAGGCTGGTGCCGATGCCAACAACTTCCAGCCCTTCTTCGGTCATATTGCCGACGATGCAACAAATTTTCGTGGTACCGATATCAAGCCCGACAATTAAATTTTCTGTTCTTTTACTCATGACACCCCCTTGGTATCAGCCTTTGGCCGTTTTTTTCAGCCGTTCAATTCTTACGATAACTTTCTCATCAACGTTCAGATCGATATAATCGAGTATTTTCAATTTCGGTTTCAGCCGGGCGTAAATCTTTTCCAGCCGGTCGATTTTCTTTTTATATTCACCACGTCCCAGCTTCACCCTGACTCCGCCACGCAGCGTGAACAGAGTCAGATCGCCAGTCTTATCACGGTGAACCTCTGAGACCTGTTTCAAATCAAATTGTGGCCGCTGACGGATATCATCCAGCAGTTCGACAATCTGACGTAAATCCTGTGCATAGTCAGCGTCGTGCTTTTGTGCTTTTTCATAATCGAAACCGGTGACAACCGGGAAATCGAGACTGTCCGCAGCACCAAGAACCTTAAAGATTTCACCCTGCTTATCGAGATAGTAAAGGTATCCCAGATTAATAATGGCAACCGGCTTTCGTTCGGTCACCTGTATCACAACCTGACGGGGAAATATCCGCTGCACCTGAGCCGTTTGAATCCAAGGATTTTCCTCAATTTTACGGCCGATCAGATCGAGATCGAGCTCAAAAGTATTGACCCCTTTTTCGATGTCCGACAGCACGGCAATCTGCTGTCCACTCAAACGTTGATTCCCCTGAACAGTCACTTCATCAACCCGGAACAGATCGGACGCCATCAGAAACTGCGAAACAAAGAAACCACCAACCAGGATCAAAGTGACGCTGAACAGTGCGATCCCGACACGCAGCACCCGGGGCAGAAACTTGCGCCACTGGAGCGGCTGCTTTTTCTGCTTGATCCGGTTATGCCGAACCTTTTTTGCTTTCTGCCGGGTCTTTTTCAGATCGCGCATAGCTCTTATTTATCCAATCCCGCATCGAGGAGAATCATTTCTACCAGCTGGGGAAAATCGATCCCTGCAGCCTGTGCTGCTTTAGGCAGCAGGCTCGTTTCCGTCATTCCCGGAATCGTGTTCACTTCAATGCAGTAGCAATTGTCATCACCGAGCATAAAATCGACACGTGCCGCCCCCCGACAGCCAAGAATCTGGCACGCTTTCAGCGCAGCATTTTGAATCTTTTGTGTCAAATCACTGTCAACAGGCGCGGGAATCAAGTACTCCGTTGCCCCTGTCGTATATTTCGATTGATAATCGTAAAACCCGCTTTTGGGGACAATCTGAATAATCGGCATGGCCTGACCGTTGACAACCGATACCGTCAATTCGCTGCCAGCAATAAACTCTTCTACCAGCACCGTCCCATCCAGCTTTGCCGCCAGGCCAACTCCGTCATTTAGTGCTTCAACCGTTTCTGCAATGGTAATTCCGATGGTAGACCCTTCCCGGGAAGGCTTTATAATCAGCGGCAGTTCCTGACAACGCCCCAACAGAT
>JAMOPE010000461.1 GCA_027064785.1 Geobacteraceae bacterium | reverse complement strand
TTTATCCGTTGCCGAATTGAATTGGCCAGTTGTTTTCCCTGCTGTGTTCTGCCGGTTATTATTCCGATCATCTCAATGGTTGTCAGCGTTTCGGCAACGGTGCGGGGGTGAATAATATAAACAGGGATGTGTAGCAACTCAAGGCGACGAATTAATGCCGGGCGATTCATATCAGCCGCCGCAATGATCAGGTCGGGTTGATTGAGGAGAATCGCTTCCAGGCTGGGATCGGAGTAGTTGCCGACTTTGGGGAGATCGCGTGCCGCTTCGGGGTAAGTACAGGCATTGGTGTTAGCAACGAGCTGTTTTTGCAGCTCCAGTTGAAACAAAATTTCGGTCACACTCGGAACCAGTGAGATAATTCGTTCGGGAGCGTCGGGGATTGTGATTTTACGGTTCAGGGCGTCGGTGACCTGAACGGCTTCGACGGGACAGACAAGAAGGAACACAATCAGCAATCCGCTCAGGAGTGTTTTTGTCATAATATCCTTGGAGTGAAAAAGGGGCCGATCTGTGATCAACCCCACATGTCCTGCGTGGTTAATCTTTCCTACTAACGAAATAGCTGTTCTGACCTTCTTTGGTTTTCAGCATGACCGTCACTGGTCGGCTTGGTAACAGGCATTCGGATGGTCACTTGCGATTCATCACACGGGACACCACAACAACGAGCACCGTTGCTCAAAAAAAATCAGAATGAAAGTTCAACGCCGATGTAACCAGAGATTCCGGCTGTACCGTATCCGGCAACTTCTTCATACTCTTCATCAAATAGATTATCAACCCGGACGAATCCTTTAAAGTTTTCAGTCACCTGATGAAATGCCGCAAGGTTCACCAGTGTGTAGCTATCGAGCGTTTCGCTGACCTCATCCCGCTCTCCAACGTAGAGCACATTCAGATTGATCTGAATATCGTCACGGGGATGAAGATTGATCTCAAAGCTCCCTTTATGTAAGGGGCGGCGGAGCAGTCGGGCACCATTTTCATCTTCGGTATCTGTATAGGTGTAGCCGAGGCGCAGATCGAAGACATCCGAAGGATAGATTTCCACGGACGACTCAACCCCTTGAGTGGTGATGTCCCCGGCATTTTGATATGTACCTGACCAGCCGCTACTGACCCATTGAATATAGTCGTCGATATCATTATGGAACCATGTCACATCAACAATGATCAAATGATTCCATAAGGATTGTTCCACACCGATATCATAGCCAAGGCTGGTTTCGGCGTCGAGATCTTCGTTTCCACTCCAACTATCGAAAAGCTGATAGAGAGAAGGGGCTTTAAACCCTGTTCCGACCGATCCTTTGAACCGGGTTCCCGTTTCTTTGATTGTGTAGCCGGTCGCAACTCTCCAGGTTGTTTTGCTCCCAAAATCGTCGTGGTCGTCGTAACGGATGCCGAGAGTCGTGTCGAATGGACCAAAATTGAGTTGATCCTGCAGATAGATGGCTCTGGTCGTTGCTTTTTCGTCGACACCTGAATCGGTTTCAGCGGTCTCTTTTTCTGTTTCTGCTCCGAGGATAAATGTTTGCTGCGTGTTGAGTCTGAATGTATTGACAATGTCATACTTTGTTTTTTTGCCATTGTATGCTTTTGTCCAGACTGAATCCGGGTAGTCACGATCAATTTTTGTCAATGTTGCCCCAATAGTGGTCTGCAAACGATCATTCAGGAAATGGAATGTTCCCGACAGACGCCCGGTTAAGGTATCACTGAAGGTTGTTTCATCGGAATCGACAGGACCAATCCCCCAAGCGTAGCCGTCCATGTCGTATTCAGCATCAATATAATTGGCGGTCAGGTTAATTTCAAATAGATCACTGGGACGGGCTCCACCATTGATCGAAAAAGAGGTGTTTTTGTAGCCATCTTTCTCAGTGTTGCCATCTTTTTCGTTTGCAGCAGAGAAACCATCCGAACTACTGTTGGTGAGTGCGATGGAGAGATGACCGGCATCAGAACCAACGGAAAAGCCAGCTTTTTCCTGCCAGGTCTGATACGAACCACCTTCGACAGAGATATAACCGGTGGCCTTTTCACTCCCCTCGCGGGTGATGATGTTAATAACACCACCGATCGCATCGGAGCCGTAGAGGACACTCTGGGCACCACGAACAATTTCGATTCGTTCGATATTATTCGTGGTCAGGTTTGTCAGGTTGGCTGAGGCTCCGGGGGTCGTCGGGTCGGCAATTTCGATCCCATCAACCATGATCAAGCAGTGTTTGTTATCAGTGCCACGAAGATAGATTGATGTTGTCGCGCCTGGACCACCATTTCGAGAGACATAAAGCCCCGGGACACTGCGGAGCAGGTCAACAACGAGTGGTTTTTGTTTTGCTGCAATTTCTTCTGCGCTGATAATTGTGACAGAACTGGCAATTTGGCTGAGCTGTGTCCCGGTTCGGGTTGCCGTGACAACCACGGGATCGAGTGTTTGTGGTGCTGCCTGAAGCGATCCTGCCATGAGTAGCAGAATACAAAGAGGGATAAAGCTTTTCTTCATGATGTGCCTCCTGTGTCCCCCAGAAAGCGTGACCGACACAACAAAAAAACCCGTCACCATAGAAAGCAGGTGCGGGTTGTCCGTATTTGTTCCGCGCGTCCCCACGCTCCCATACCCGGGGAGATTAAAGTGGAAGATTGTCCTACGGCAGGTCTTCTGACTGACGAGTTCTTCAGTAACTGCCTTGTTACTGAAGAAGCAGACACCCTTCCCGGCTGTGGCCAGTGGTTTTTCTGTCTGCGTCAACTCGATTACAGCGGCGGGTCCGTGGAGGATTTTCACCTCGCTTCCCATATTATGCAGTTAAGCACCGTAAAACGATTTAATTGTGGTCTTGCTTATAGAAAATCCTTCTACAACTGTCAAGGACGGAACGTCATGCCGGGAGTTTTTCCCGTAAAACCAAAGGGAGCCCCGAAACCATAAAAACAGCTTTGTCGCAGTTTTGAGCGACAGTCTGATTACAGCGTCCCAGACAATCACGATAACGCCTTGATGTTGAGTCTACGGGAACAAGCCCCATCCCCAGCTCATTACTGACAAAAATAATGGTTTGTGATTGTCTGCGGCAGAGAGCAATCAGTTCCTGGCACTTGTGCTGAATATCGTGCTCATCCAGAATGTCTCCACGCTGTTCTGCAGTATACAGAAGATTATTGATCCACAGTGTCAGACAATCAATGAGCAGAACATCAAATTTTTCCGCGTTCTCAATGGCATCCCCCAGATTGATTGGGGCGTCGATAGTGTGCCAACCCCGCCCGGCACGTTGTTGCTGATGGAGTTCGATCCGCTCTGCCATTTCGCGATCGATCTGAGGACAGGTGGCAATGTAGGCATGTTGCCCCGGTAACCCTTCGGCTAACTGCTGGGCGTAATGGCTTTTGCCGCTGCGGCAGCCGCCGCTAATGTAAATCAGATGACTCATCTGCTCAATTTCCTTGAATCTGAGGGTTGTATTGTCAACAGGTCTGCTATTTTTACCATCTTCTTTTTTGCCCGTGTAGATAAAATTATTTTGGTCGGCTGAGATCCTTTTCCCTCTGGTTAAATCGTGTTACTTTCTGCGGCACAGATTGCCAATCTCGAATCCGTTTTTCTGAAAGGTTGCGAAGGATGAATTTTGAAAAAATAGGCTTGCAGGTGCCGAAGATTCTGTTGCCGAAAACTGGAACCGACATGCAGCGTTGGGCGGTTATCGCCTGTGATCAATATACGTCCGACCCTGCTTATTGGCAGCGTCTGGAACAGCAGACGGCAGATGGTGTTTCGACGTTGAAACTGGTCTTCCCCGAAGTTTATCTTGAAGAGAGTGATGGTGAACGGCGAATTGCTGCAATCAACCGGGCCATGGAAGAATATCTGGCTGATGGCAGCCTTGAAGAGCAGCCGCCCGGATTTATTCTGGTCGACCGTAAAACTTCAGCAGTTGAATCACGCAAAGGGCTGATCGTTGCCCTCGATCTTGAGCGTTACGATTATACCAAGGGAGCTCAGAGCCTGATCCGGGCAACCGAAGGGACGATTCTTGACCGGTTGCCACCACGGATTAAGGTTCGTGAAAATGCCCCGATTGAGCTGCCCCACATTATGGTGCTGATTGACGACCCTGATATGACGGTTATTGAACCTCTTTTCGCAGAAAATCTACCGACTGTTTACGATTTTGAATTGCTCGAGAATGGCGGGCACTTAAAAGGGTATCGGGTTGATCGCCCGGAGCTGATTAATCAGGTTGTGAATGCTCTGGAAAAACTCGCTGATCCGGATGCTTATCGCAAAAAATATGAGACTGATGGTGAGGTGATGCTCTATGCTATGGGTGACGGAAATCACTCTTTCGCAACGGCAAAGGCGATCTGGGAAAAGCTGAAGGCTGAGGCCGATGATCCGGCGGAGGTGATGGATCATCCCGCACGTTTTGCGCTGGTTGAGCTGGTCAATGTTCACGATCCGGGACTGGAGTTTGAAGCGATCCATCGGGTGTTGTTCGACGTCGATATCGCACATCTCAAAAAAGCGCAGGAGCAATTTTATGCTGAGGCCGGAACCCCGCTCACATTTATCCCCTGTGCAGGTCTGGCTGAGGCTCAACATATTGCAGCAGAGCGGAGAGGTGAACATGCTTTCCCTACCGTATTTTCTGGTGCCTTCGGTGTCTGTGCCGTTGCAAACCCACAATTCACACTGGTTGTTGCGACGTTACAAGCATTTCTTGACCGTTATCTCGAAGAGAACCCGACAGTGCGGGTCGATTATATCCATGGGGATCAGACGGTAACTGAGTTAGGAAGTCAGCCAGATAGCGCCGGTTTCTATTTGCCATCGATCTCCAAGCACGATTTGTTTAAAACAATTGCCCACGATGGGGCGTTGCCGCGTAAAACATTTTCGATGGGTGAAGCTGATGAGAAGCGATTCTATCTGGAGTGTCGTCGAATTCAGAAGTAATTTAATTCCAGAGCCGCTTGATAAAAAACAGGGATGAGCTCTAAAACTCATCCCTATTTTTATTGTCCCATCACGCTGGTGAAAACCATGGACTTTAGTCCAAGACTTTCAGTTGCTACTCATTGTTTCCTTCTCCATTGGGGAGAAGGTGCCAGACAGGGCGGATGAGGGGGCAGTTGTTGCC
>JAMOPE010000460.1 GCA_027064785.1 Geobacteraceae bacterium | reverse complement strand
CTGTCCAGCACCGACTTCAAACTCTAACGGGTCGACTTCACGTGAGGAATCGAAGACCTCACCGTCGTCAAAGGTTCCGGTGTAGTGGATCTTAACTTTGTTTCCTGTAGCGACAACTGACATCATTTCTCCTGATTATATTGGTTTTTATGGATTTTGTTATCTGATAATTCTTCGCGGGGATGACCGGGGACCTCAATATCGGCATAGCCGACAGCAATCACCATCGGGACCTCCATCCCTTCGGGGAGACCGACGAGCTGACGGACAAATTCTGACGCACTGGTGTCATCATCATGCTTGCGCAAACGCAACTGCGCCCAGCAACTTTTCAAACCCTGACTTTCCGCAGCTAACTGAACGATAATTGCGGCGATTGAGCTGTCCTCAATCCACACATCCGATTTCTGGGGATCGGCGCCGATGACAATCGCTAACGGAGCAGAGGCAAAGAAAGATGTTCCGTGCGCTTTTGCAATCGCCAGATGCTGAAGCTTTTCGGGATCATCAACCAGAATAAATTCACAGGGTTGAAAATTTCGTGATGACGGTGCCCGCAACAAGGCTTCACTTAACAGGGCAATTTTTTCCGGTTCGACAGGTTGTGATTTATATTTGCGCACACTACGGCGCTGTTGTAACAGCTCAAGCATGAAATCAATCCTTTTATAACTAGGGCATCTCCTGATGGAGAGGAAACTCAAATTCAAAACCCAGGGGTCAGGTCAGGGGCCACCGACAGACACGCGATTAATCAGCTGTGCTACCTGCTCCAGCATGACCGGTTCTGAGCAGTCGGCATCCAAAAGCACTCCCAATAAATAATTTCTGATCGGGAAAATATAGAAGTTTTCATCATTACTACGCTGAAAACTGATGTGGCGACAATAGCTAAATCCAGTTTTTTCCATCACCTCATTTGACAGCTCGACACTATTGAGCAACAAAGAGGTATAGGTATCGACATCATCCAGTGTTTGTCCAAGGCTGGCACCATTCTCTTTGATCAGTAGACAACCGGCAACACCATCAATCTGGTCAACTCGGCTGACAAAATCTTTTGCAGTTGCCATAAATACTCCTAACCCTTCTGGAAGGATTTAAGTAATGGGGCGATAAGGCTGCGGTAATGATCAATCTTTTCCTGATCATCAATTTCCCGATTAATACCACTGATCAAATCTTCGATCCGGGAAAAACCGGCAGCACCCTGAGCCTGCCATTCCTCAACGACATCGTCAAAGACAAATCCAGCCATCGGACCCAGAATTTTACTCAACAACCTCTTCAAATCATCGAGAAGATCCTGCAGTGGAGCACTGATTTTAGCTTCAGAGGGAGGAGTCGGGGGTGCAGCAACCGGTTCTGTCACTACGGGAGCAGCAACGGTCGAAGCACTGAAGTTACCGCCTTTAAACTCTTCCTGCAGCAGATTGAACGACATCGTCAACAAGTTGTAATTGAAGGTTGGGTCACAGATCGCAAACAGGATCGTCCCCTCAATCAGCTCACGGGCGACAACCACCGATTCATCATAGTTCAAAGTCATATCGGTCAGATCACTAAAGCTGTTACGCCCCGAAGCACTCAGTGCCAGCAGATGATTTCCCACCAGGCTCAACCGTTCGGGCTTGAACATCGCAGGCAGATTGGTTGCCTGTAAACCTTCGGTACTCACAATACAGGCACCGACAATTCCCGGGATCACTTTAAGCTCATCAATCAGATTTATCATTGTCTATCCTCTCCCAAACGGTTGCATTGTTAACCGCCGATATATTGCTCCAACTCCCTGACAATCTGTAGCGATTGTGTCCCCGCTTTCAACTTTGCCAGCACACAGTAATTCTGGCTGCGAAACAACAGGTAGCGGTGCCGTCTGGCACTGTTAAATGTGACATAACGATAAGGTCCGAAACTTAGATCATTGGATAATGGTTGCAGCAGTTGATCCAGTTCAACGGGGGCGGCTGTTGTCAATGAACACGCCCCGGCATTTCTGGCAATCACAGAACGACTTTGACTTAAAATAATAAATTCCTGAACCGGAACCAGACGATTGAGAACTTTGACTAACGGTGAGATGTCTACAGTATCGGGTTCGAGGTCAAGAGACGGAGTTGCAGCAGTGACGCTATCGCCAACCTCCATTTTTTCAAGTTCTGCCGCTTCATCTTTGCGTTTAAATGCTTCGATAAGCAGATGTTCCATCGACAGTTGAATAGCATCATCCTGGCGGCGACAGATCCCATCCATTTCAATTTCAGCATCATTCCAGCTGACAATTTCAAGTGCAGCATCCAGGCCCGAAAGTGACCCGAATTCAGCATCAACCAGCTCACCGCGATACACATAGAGATAGGCAGTTCCTGCGGCGGCGGCAATCTTCAATGTACAGTTTTTCTTTTCAACCTTCATCAATTGCAGAAATGTCGCCAGAGTAATCCCGCGGATAAAACTCTTGCCACCGGCATTCAAGCCATTGAAAATCCCCTCTTCAAGCATCTGAATATCGAGCGGTTTATCGAGAAACTGCAACGTATCCATTTTGGCAAGACGTTCTTCAATCTCCGGGGTGCCAAAAGCCGACATGACAATGACCGGTAATTGGGGTTGATGGCGACTCGTCCACGCCAACAGCTCAAAGCCGTTCATCTCGGGAAGTTTCAAGTCCGTCACCAGCAGATCAATTGACATGGAACGGAGAACATCAACCGCTTCCCGACCATTTTCAGCCGTCAGAATTTGAAACTTGTCGCGATGCTTACTCAAGCCGTCGCGTAACGAAAGCAAAAAAGAAACTTCATCATCAACTATCAGTATTTTTTTCACACTTCAACCTGTCGTTTTGTCTGTGTTGCTATGGGTAATCCGATAATGACTTTGGTTCCTGCCCCCGGTTGACTTTCAATCTCGATCGAACTGTTCATCATTGCCAGTAACTTGCGGGTAATCACCAGCCCCAGTCCGTTACCGTCAGCTTTGCTGGTATTAAACGGCTGAAACAGGTGCTTCCGCTGCTCCGGGGAAATTCCGCAGCCATTGTCAGCAATCGTCAGCCACACCAGTTGATCCCGAACCTCGGCACGAATAACAATTTCGGGTGAGGCCTGATCCTTCAACGAATCGGCAGCATTATTGAAAATATTTAATAACGCCTGATGGAGTGCCCGTTCATCAATCCGAACCCATGCCAGATCAAGAGGAATCCGGGTCTTGATGCGAATTCCGTGGGAAAGGCAATCACGCTCCAACAGGGAAATAAATTTCCCCATAAATTCAACCAGGTGAAGATCCTTGAGGTCAACATTCTCATACATCGTGAATGTCCGCAGTGACTTCAGTAGATATTCCATCCGGCCGATGTCAACCAGACCGCGATCAACATATTCCTGCAGCATTTCGGTAGAAATATTATCGGCATTCTGCTTGAGGACGCTCAGTGCCATTTTTAGAGAATTTAACGGGTTGCCGATTTCGTGACGGATACCGGAAAAAATAAAACCAATATTATCCATCGCGTTGACAGCTTGAGCAATCGATTCAAGGCGGCTCTTCTCGGTAATATCGCGAATAAAAATACAGCGGTAATCGGATGCGGCCTTGTAAACCGAATGACCATACAAGCGACCCCGATGAGTCACCTGATGAGCAACCCGACCGGCAAGATCAAAATCATCCAGTGATTCAATATTGCGGACAAAGAGATCGTACAACCCCTGATAATTACGGCACAACTGATCGTCCTGAAGAACTTCAAAAAATGCCGCGTTACAATAGTCGATCACTTTTAAATTGAGGTCAAGCACCAGAATCCCGATATCGATATGCTCCAGCAGCTGGGCAAATCCCCAGGTATTTTTATAACCGGTCTCTAGTGGGACAGTCGGGCTAACCATCTAGGTGCGGGCTCCTCGAGAAAACAGGGAGAAAAATCAAGAATTGTTGACGGGTTCGACAACATAGCATTATAGCGGTCACAGAAAAAAACTCAACAAAACTAATCAACAAGGGGACAGCGGGGTTTTACTCAGAAAAGGGGGAAACAAAAAAAATGTTCAGATTACGACGGAGTCACAAACATCACCAAGCTCAGCACCGGTGAGTTGTTGCAGCTGAGCAACGGTGACAGGGACAGCCGAATGGTTGTTTCCAGCGGCAGCATAAACGACCGGGAAGCGTTGCAATGAGGTATCAAGAAGAATCGGTAGATCGGCGGGCAAAAGAAAAGGGCAAACTCCGCCGGGAAGATAACCGGTCAACCTCTCAACATCATCTCCCTGTGGTAGTTTAACCTTCCCAGACAAGCCAAACGCCTGCTTTAAGCGTGAACTTTTAACCTTCACATCACCACAAGTCACCACCACAACCGGAGTTCCGCCGACGAGAAATAGAAGCGTCTTGGCAATCTCGGCAACACCGCAACCAACCGCATCAGCCGCCGCTGCTGCGGTTGCCGTCGGCTCCGCATACTCCCAGACTTCGATAGCGTGTTCAGCCAGATACTCTTTCAGCTCAGAAATCGTTGCCATAACTAACCGTGTTCAGCAAGTAACTGGCGCGCTTCTTCGGCCATTTCGTCACTCAAACGCGGATCATCAACAACTTTGCGGAGTAATTTAACCCCATCCTTGACCCAGTTACGAGCCAGATAGGTCTGAGCAACCCGCAGTTGCCAGCGTGGGTTGTCAGGTTCTTCACGACAAGCGGCATTGAAGGTATCAAGGATTCTTCCCAGCTCATGCTTCTGCCGCAGCCAGAACTCTGCCAGTGGCAGGCTCACGCCGCCGCCACAACCGGCAACCGGAAGCATTTTCAGGACAGCTTCCGTTTCATCCAAAGCGTCAACATGCTCTAGAACCGCCGCTGCTAACATAATAAAACCCGACTCGCGATTCCCGGCATTGAGAGCCTGCCGGGTAAAATCAGCCGCGGCAGTAAAATCGCGTTGCTGGACATAAATCTGCGCCAACTCGGCATAACAGAACGCAGGATCAATCCCCTGCTCAAGAAGTTGCCGCAAACGTTGTTCAGCCAGTGAATAATCACCGCTCGCCGACAAAACAGGAATCAGTGCCTCAATCGCAAAAAGCAACCCGGGATTCTTTTCCAGAGCAACTTCCAAAGCAGTGCGAGCATCTTCTAACTGGCCCCCACGGGCATAGAGCGAC
>JAMOPE010000459.1 GCA_027064785.1 Geobacteraceae bacterium | reverse complement strand
ATATCAGCGGTCTCCGTTTTGATCCTGCCATAGTTTCAGTTGTCGTCGAAAGTGGTGCAGGTCTCTTTGTCATGCACACCAGCGGTCGTCCCGAAGTGATGCAACAACAAACCGACTATGGTCATCTGGTGGATGATGTTATTGCCAGTTTGCAGTGGAGTGTTGATACGGCAGTTTCTGCCGGGATTGATTCACAGTTTTTGGCGGTCGACCCTGGCATCGGATTCGGTAAAACGGCCCAGGGAAATCTCGAATTGCTTCACCATCTTGACCGGTTACATCAGTTGGGTTGCCCGATCCTTTTGGGGACATCACGAAAAAGTTTTATCGGTTCAATCCTTGGTCTTGATGATCCGCAGGAACGTTTATCAGGAACGTTGGCGACGATTGCTGCCGGAGTTGGACAATGGGCTCAGATTTTCCGGGTTCATGATGTTCGACCGGCCCGAGATGCTGCGCTGGTCGCCTGGGCGATCCGTGAACAACAACTCCCTTAAATTTATGGTCGATTGATTTTATAACAACCTACATACGGTGATTCCCATGTTTGATGTCTTTGCTAATATCCGGCTTCTCGATATTCTGGACATCGGCCTTGTGGCATTCATCATCTATCGGATTATCCTCCTGATAAAGGGGACACGCGCTGTCCAGATGCTCCTTGGTCTGGTCGTCATTTTTGTCGTCTATATTGCTTCGCGTGTCGGTGACCTCCATACCCTCAACTGGTTTCTCAGTAACTTTCTCTCTTCAATTATTCTCGTCATCGTCGTCATTTTTCAGAACGATATCCGGCGTGCACTCATGCATGTCGGGCGAAATCCGTTTTTTGGAGGAATGAGTTCCAACGAAGAATCGGCAGTTATTGAAGAGTTGGTCAAGGCGAGTATTGCCCTTGGTGGGCGTAAAATCGGAGCATTAATTGCGATTGAGCGGGAAAATGGGATTAACGATATCCTCGAATCGGGAACCGAGATCGATGCTCGGGTTTCGTGTGAACTG
Organism: Geobacteraceae bacterium; assembly: GCA_027064785.1. GTDB lineage: Bacteria > Desulfobacterota > Desulfuromonadia > Desulfuromonadales > Geopsychrobacteraceae > Desulfuromusa. The sequence continues at coordinate 4,192 of JAMOPE010000459.1, read as the reverse complement.
ATCCGCGCAATTTTTATGCCCTCTTCACCGATACACGATGGGGCGCTTGTCGTTCAGCAGGGGCGATTGGCAACAGCGGGTTGTTTTCTGCCCTTAAGTCGCGGTCTCGATTTGACAAAAGACATGGGAACCCGTCACCGGGCTGCTGTCGGTCTGACCGAACTGTCGGATGCGGTTGCGATTGTTGTTTCGGAAGAAACGGGAAATGTTTCGGTTGCCGTCAATGGTGGAATGACCCGGAACCTTGATGCGACGAGTTTGAAGAAAGTTCTCGGTCGATTGTTGGAACCGCGTAAAACAAAAATCAAGAAAAAGACCCCGCCGAAGAAGAAAGGGTAGCCTGAATGTTCAAGTTGATTACCGAAAACTGGGCATTGAAGTTACTTTCTATTGCGTTTGCAATAATGCTCTGGATGTTCATTATGGGCGAGCGGCGCCTTGAAGTCGGATACCGTGTCCCGCTTGAGTTGCAGAATGTTCCCAGTGGATTGATGGTCGCCAATGAGGTTCCCAGCCTTGTCGATGTCAGGATCAGTGGGCCACGGACCCTGCAGATGAAAATCAGCCCGAACGATATCAGCATTGTGGTCGACCTTTCCGACCTCAAGCCGGGGTTGACGACATTCAAGCAATTGGAAGAGCGGTTGAATCTTCCTGCCGGTTTGCGGGTGACCCGCCTTTCACCGTCATTTATCGATTTAAAACTTGAACGGGTCAAACACAAACTTGTTCCGATTAAGGTTGCCATTGTGGGACATCCTCTGGTTGGCTTTAAACTTGTAGACGTTAAGTCCGTTCCCGACGAGGTTATTGTCGAGGGAGCCGAAACGGAACTGAAGAGCGTCAATGAAGTCACGACAGAAGATGTTGACCTCAACGGAGTTAACGAAGGCTTTTCCTTAATTGTTCCGCTGGTTCATCGTGGAACGTATACTCATTTTAAAGACGAAAAAACAACTGAAGTTCAAGTTGAAATTCAACCGGTCGAAGCTCCTCCCGAAGAGAATGCCGAAGCGGAGCTGACGATCGATACTCAACAGAAGGATGGGGAAAATTAATGGTTGAAAAGAAATTATTTGGAACCGATGGTGTGCGCGGGGTTGCTAATATTGACCCAATGACGACTGAGATGGCGATGCAACTTGGACGGGCTGCTGCATTTGTATTTAAACACGAAGCCAATCGCCGCCATCGGATTGTTATTGGGAAAGATACCCGTCTTTCCGGCTATATGATTGAAAATGCTCTGGTTGCCGGGATTTGCTCGATGGGAGTCGATGTGCTGGTTGTCGGTCCTCTGCCGACCCCGGGGATTGCATTTATCACCTCATCAATGCGCGCCGATGCGGGGGTGGTGATCAGTGCCTCGCATAATCCCTATCAGGACAACGGAATCAAGTTTTTCTCCAGAACAGGTTACAAGCTTCCCGATGAATTGGAGCTGAAGATTGAGGAGTTGATTATCAATCATCGTCTGGACGAACTGCGTCCGATTGCTGATGAAGTAGGTAAGGCATACCGGATTGACGATGCTATTGGTCGTTATGTGGTTTTCCTGAAGAATACGTTCCCTAAGGATCTCGACCTGCAGGGATTGAGGATTGTCCTCGATTGCGCTCATGGTGCCGGTTACAAGGTTGCACCGTGCGTCCTGACTGAGCTGGGGGCCGAAGTTATTCCTCTCGGTATTAAGCCTAACGGGACCAACATCAATGAAGGATGTGGTTCTATGCATCCAGAAGTTATGGCAGCAAAGGTCCGGGAATACCGGGCTGATCTGGGAATTGCCCTTGATGGCGATGCCGACCGGGTCATTTTTGTCGATGAACACGGGGTCGAGGTCGATGGTGACCACATTATGGCTTTGTGTGGGACAGAAATGATTAAAGCCGGGCAGTTAAAGAAGAAAACTGTTGTCGCTACGGTCATGAGCAATATGGGGCTTGATATTGCCATGAAAAAGGTTGGTGGAAAAGTGGTTCGCACCGATGTCGGCGACCGTTATGTTGTCGAAGAGATGCTCAAAAATGACTACAACCTTGGTGGTGAGCAGTCGGGGCATATGATTTTCCTCGACCATAATACCACCGGAGACGGGATTCTCTCCGCATTGCAGGTTTTGGCCATTATCCAGCGAACCGGTAAGCCCCTTTCTGAACTGGCTCAGGTGATGACCTCTTTGCCGCAGGTTCTGGTTAACGTGAAGGTGCGGAAAAAAGCCGACTTGCAGGAAATTGCCCCGATCAAGAAGGTGATTGACGATGTTGAAAGTGAGTTGGGCGACAAAGGACGGGTTCTGGTTCGTTATTCCGGAACGGAGCCGTTGCTGCGGGTGATGATTGAAGGTGAAAATCAGGAACGCATTGAGGTGTTGGCCGATCAGGTAGCCTCTGCTGTTCGCGAGCATATTGGTGCATAAAAAAGGAATTCAAGGAGTACAGACGTTGGCTAAATTAAGTGTCAATATTGATCATATTGCGACAATCCGTCAGGCGCGTGGTGGTGCCGAGCCCGACCCGGTTGCCGCTGCCGCTCTTGCCGAGCTGGCCGGTGCTGATGGAATTACTCTCCATCTGCGTGAGGATCGTCGTCACATCCAGGATCGCGATGTTGAGGTGCTGCGTAAAACGATTAAAACCCGGATGAATCTCGAAATGGCTCTAACCGATGAGATGGTGGCCATTGCACTGAAGACTCTGCCGGAGACGGTCACGCTGGTCCCTGAAGGGCGTCATGAGCTGACGACTGAGGGGGGACTTGATGTTATTTTGCTGCAAAGTTCCTTAAAGCAGAAAATAGCATTGATGAAGCAGGCCGGGATTGTTGTCAGTCTGTTTATTGAGCCTGATCTTGAACAGATCAAAGCAAGTCATAAGGTCGGAGCCGACTACATCGAGATCCATACCGGAATGTATTGTGAGGCAAAAGGCACCAGCGAGCGCAACGAACAACTGCGCCGGATTGAGTTGGGGATGAGTGCCGCCCGGAAACTGGGACTTGGCATCAATGCCGGTCACGGTCTCGATTATCGCAATATTCTTCCCGTTCTCAAGTTGCCGGGGATTGAAGAGTATAATATCGGTCACAGTATTATTTCGCGGGCGTCACTGGTCGGTATTGACCGGGCGGTGCGGGATATGCTGACTTTGATAAAGGGATAGTCTTTGGCGATCATCGGTATCGGAACTGATCTGGCACGGAGTGAGAGGTTTCGTAAATTTCTCAATCCGGGCAACAAGGTTCTGGAGCGGATCTTCAGCCCTGCCGAGCTTGATTACGCATTACAGAAGCGTGATCCCGTTCCCCATCTTGCCGCTCGTTTTGCCGCCAAGGAAGCTTTTCTCAAGGCTCTTGGAACCGGTTTGCGTGATGGTTTGGCGTGGCAGCAGGTGCGCGTTGTCCTCGACTCCTTGGGCTGCCCGTCTCTGGAACTTTCGGGACGTGCCACTGAAATGCTGGAAGAACGTGGGGTACGCAAAGCCCACCTCAGCTATTCACATGATGGCGATTATGCTGTCGCGACGGTTGTGCTGGAGGATTAATGAGACTTTGTACTGCCAGTGAAATGATGGCGGTTGATGGTTACGCCATTCAGCAACTTGGAATACCCGGTGTTGTCCTGATGGAAAATGCCGGGCGGGGTTGTTGTGCCAAGTTTGTTGAAAAGTTTGGTGCCTCGTCAGGTTCGTCGGTGGTGATTTTGACGGGAAAAGGGAACAACGGTGGTGACGGTTACGTTATGGCGCGCGTCCTAGCTGAGCAGGGGTGGCAGGTCATAACCCTTGTGCTGGCTGAAAAAGAGGCAATCAAGGGTGATGCTAGGGTGATGCTGGATATTCTCCAACAGTTGAACCTCCCCGTTGAATTTCTCACAGAAACCCCTCATTTGTCAGACCGCTTTTCAGCGATTTCTCCCGATATTGTTATCGATGCAATTTTTGGAACGGGATTAAAGTCGAATGTCCGCGGGCTGCAGGCTGAAGCGATCAAGCTGATCAATCAATCCCCGGCGGCGGTTTTTTCAGTTGATATCCCTTCGGGGGTCGATGGCTCAACCGGTCGGGTATGCGGTCTGGCAGTGCAGGCTGATCTGACGGTCACGTTTGATCACGCTAAAATTGGTCACGGCTGTCAACCCGGTGCAGCTTGTGCCGGAGAAGTGGATATTGTCGATATTGGTATCCCGCAAAAT
>JAMOPE010000458.1 GCA_027064785.1 Geobacteraceae bacterium | reverse complement strand
CGGTGGTTCGGGTCTGATGCTCTGGTTCCCAGAGTTCTTCGGTGCTGCATTGCCGGGCTGGGTCTTCAACGTTGCAACAATCATTCACTCAGATGAAGCGTTGCTGGCAACCGGATTCATCTTCACTGTCCACTTCTTCAACACCCATGGCCGGCCGGAGAAATTCCCGATGGACTTCGTTGTCTTCAACGGTGAATTACCTAAAGAAGAGTTCCTAGAAGAACGTGGTGATCAGTGGAAGCGTTATGAAGAAGAAGGAATTCTTGATCAGTACGAAATCGACAAGCCAAGTGGTCCGCTGTACGATTTCATCTTCAAAGGTTTCGGCTTCACTGCTGTGCTGATTGGGGTAGCATTAACTCTGCTGATGATTTATGCTTTCATCTTTGGCGGACACCATTTTTAACCTGTAACTTTGTTAAGTTTTAAACAAGGGGCTGCCAGTTGGCGGCCCCTTTTCTTTTGAGAGAAAAATCATGACGTTTAAAGACCTGTTCTGGCCGTTAATTGCATTTACATCGTATATCCTTGGTGGTTTGTTGACGTTTGGCGGTGCCGGGTTGATCCTGTTTATGAAGGGGCAGGATCTCTGGGGCTGGGGTGAAGGTCATGCCATCGGTTATCTGTTTGTCTGCGTTGGATTGTTGATGACAATTCTCGGGGTGTTAATCATGCGAATTCTGCGGAATCGAATCTAGAGGAGAAGAACATGGGAGCGATTAAAGAAAAATTCTGGCTTGATGATGAAAAAGCTGTTCTGGTTGTCATTGATGTCCAGGAGAAGTTGGTTCCAGCGATGAATGCTGATCTCTACGCACAGTTACTTGAACACACCAATTTATTAATTGAAGGGTTCAAGGCTCTGAACTTGCCGATTATTGCAACGGAACAGTACTCAAAGGGACTAGGTCATACCGTTGCTGAATTGGATCGTGCTGCAGAGCAATGCCGCATTGAAAAAATGGCATTTAGTTGTTGCGGTGAAGAGAGCTTTCTTACTGCACTCGAGGCAACTGGTGCCAAGCAGGTTGTGATTGTCGGGATGGAGACACACGTCTGTGTCTACCAGACTGTTCTTGATCTTTTGGATCGCGGCTACATTGTTCATTTGGTACGTGATGCTGTCAGCTCGCGTTTTGTGAGTGACTATGAAAATGCCGTCAGCACTGCAGCACGTGCCGGTGCAGTGATTACAACCACAGAGACAGCTCTGTTCCAACTGGTTAAAGGTGCCGGGACCGATGGTTTTAAGGCGGTCTCAAAACTGGTACGGCAGCGAACCCTGTAATGGGAGAGTTGACTGCTGCGGAGCAACATGAACTTCACACGAAATTATTGGAGTTAAGATCAGAATTGACAAATTTGTTGGTCGATTCTTCCGCAAGCAGTCAAGCCGTTGATCTCGATCAACCGATCGGCCGTCTCTCAAGAATGGATGCTTTGCAGCAACAGGCGATGGCAAAAGCGAATCGGGCCGGTCATCAGCGTCGACTGATTCTCGTTGATGCGGCATTGATTGCAATAAAAACGGAACGGTACGGTGAATGCCGCCGCTGTGAAGAACCAATCGGTTTTTCGCGCTTGCAAGTGCGGCCCGAATCCCCCTTCTGCCTTGATTGTCAGAAGGAAAGTGAAAGATAATTCAATGGCAAACTGGGTTTTGATTGTTCTGATGGTGATCGGTGGTGGCGCAGTTGCACTCCAGCCCTCGTTGAATGCCCGTCTTGCCGAGAAAACCGGCTTTTTACAGGCAGCAACAATTTCATTTGCGGTTGGAACGCTGGTTTTGCTGATCCTGTCGTTGTCAAGTCATGATGGAAGTTTCCGCCGTGCGACCGATGCTGACTGGTGGCAGTTGACCGGAGGGTTGTTCGGAGCCTTCTTTGTCACAATGACAATTGTCGGTGTCCCAAGAATCGGTACGACCGCTGTCCTCGCTCTGACAATTGTTTCGCAGCTGATTGCCGGACTGGTGATGGATCACTATGGTTTATTCGGGATGCGTGGTATCCCCATCGATTTTAAACGCCTTGCGGGAGTGGTTCTTTTGCTTGCCGGGGTTTTTCTGATTTATCGGCGTTGAGGAGATGTCCTCTCCCCCCAACCCTCTCCCCGAGGGAGAGGGAGTTGATGTCTGCACTCTTCAAATGATGAGTCGATGATCATGGTGGACACATCGCACACTGAGAGCGGAACAGATTGGTGCTCAGGTAGCGATCTCCCCGGTCGGGAAGCAACGTGACGATTGTGCCGTGATCAAGTGTTTCGGCAACTCTCAGTGCCCCGGCAACCGCCGCCCCGCTCGACATTCCGACGAACAATCCCATCTTCAATGCCAGCTTACGGCTCATCTCATAAGCGACCTCATCTTCAACCAGTAACTTGTCGGATAATCGCTGAGGGTCGTAGACTTCAGGGACAATCGCTTCGTGCATATTCTTCAACCCCTGAATTTTGTGACCTAACCCCGGTTCGATACCAACCACTTTGACCTGTGGAGCATGTTCTGAAAAATAGCGACTGATACCCATCAGCGTTCCCGAAGTTCCCAACCCGGCAACAAAATAATCAATCTCCCCCGCGGTTTGTTCCATGATTTCCGGGGCCGTTGTTTCGTAATGGGCCAGTGGATTGTTGGGATTACTGTATTGATTGGGCATGAAATAGCGATCAGGTTCTTCAGCAAGAATTTTGTGGGCCAGCCGGATGGCTCCATCGGTCATTTGACAGCCGGGGGAGAGAACTGTTTCTGCGCCGTAAGCTTCAAGGATGCCACGGCGTTCAGTGCTGACGCAGGCAGGCATCACCAGCTTGACTTTGTATCCTTTTGCGGCACCGATCATGGCGATAGCGATACCGGTGTTTCCCGAGGTTGGCTCAAGGATAATTTTGTCGTGAGTCAGCTCACCACTTTCCTCGGCTTTATTAATCATATAGAGGGCGGGGCGATCTTTAACCGACCCCCCGGGATTGTTTCCTTCGAGTTTAGCCAGAAGTTTGATCCCCGGTTTTCCCACAAGAGCCGAAATATCGACCAGTGGCGTATTGCCGATTGAATTGATCAACAGGGGAGCCCCATTTTTTAATTCTTCTGTTGCTGCAGTGGTGGTAGTAACGGTCATTCAAATCATTCCTTGTAGTGGCCCGCCGTTAACGGCGAGTTGATCAACCTGTGCTTCGACAGCCGGGTCATCAATCAATGGCGGGGCATGGTGTGGCTTGCTGCGGGCATCGATAATCAAAGCACCCGAGCAACCCCAGTGTTTTGCCTGAGTGGAGCTCTCAATCCCATATATATCGGCTGCGGGATTTGATCGGGTGAAACAGACCCACAGCCAGTTGTTTAATTCCGCCGCACAGAATTCGCTGTCATCAACAACGAGAATCAGTGGGAAGGTGTTGATGGGATCGTCGTTGGTGTATTTTTTAACAAAACGGAGCAGGTTGAGGTCTGCTCCCGGTCGGGACTCTGCACACGCCGGACCTTCAACCAGTAACAGTCCCGGAATTGCGATCCGCGGGTTTTTAAATCCACGTGGTAATGTCAGGTTCTCTGGAAGACTGCTTGGCAATTCCCGGCGTTTATTGCCACCGGCAGCGATGACAACCTTTGAACCCTGATTGAGTCCGTGACCACTGTAATCGAGAGTGTCAATCGTTGTCGCTGTCTGAAAATGGAGGTCACGCTGCCAATCAACTCGCTCCAGAATATGCAGAAAGAATGCAGGAATATTGTGAATGTCGAGGGCGGGATTGTCGTTTTCGGCAGCAATCAGCAAATATTTGGCGAGAGATAATTGCCCCTGACCGAGTATCGCATTTGCCTGTGTCAGCAGTTCCTGAGGCTGATCGGGGCGCTTGTAAGGGGTGTAACGCTCACTGCCGATCGCAAGGAGTAGTGGATGAACCCCGGCGGCATCAACAGCATGAACAGCCTTGATGCCGGGGAGGACTTCAGGGATTAGTGCCCCCGTCAGTTCATGGATAAATTCACCGAAGCTGGTATCTTCCTGCGGTGGCCGCCCGACGGTTGTGAATGGCCAGATGGCATCAGGACGATGGTAAACCCGCTCGACTTTAACCAGAGGAAAGTCGTGAGTCAGGCTGTAATAACCAAGATGGTCGCCAAAGGGGCCCTCCGGTTTCTGCTGGTTGGGGTCAATGGTGCCACAGATAACAAAATCGGCTTCAGCCGGCATTGGTAGACATCCGGCGGGTTGAACTAACGGGATGCGATGTCCCCCTAGTAACCCGGCAAAGGCGAGTTCCGGCATCCCTTCAGGCAGTGGCATGACGGCAGCGACTGTCAAACTTGGCGGCCCTCCGACAAAAATATTGACGCGAAAAGGTTGTCCTGCCCGGAGAGCTTCCTGATGGTGAACACCGATTCCCCGGTGGAGCTGATAGTGGAGACCGATCTCTTTGTCCTGCTGATAATCGTTCCCCGAAATTTGTACCCGATACATTCCCAGATTGGACGAGCGAACTCCAGGCTTGATACTGCTCTCACTGTAGACCTGTGGCAAGGTGATGAATGCCCCGCCATCGTCGGGCCAGCTCTTGATCTGGGGAAGGTCTCCGATGGTTGTCTGCCCGGTCAGAATCGGGCCGGAAGAGCCTTTCTTCGGGAGTAGGTGAAATGCTGCCGGCGGTGCGGTCAACAACGATGTGGGTGATTTGAAGAGGGTTTTCGGGTCAAGCTTCAGCTTGACCAGTGTCTCGACATGGCGCAGCGTGTCACGAAACAGGTAGCGGGTGCGTTCCAGTGTGCCGAACAAATTGGCGACAGCTGGAAATCGACTTCCGGTCAGATTGGTAAACAGTAGAGCCGGACCGTGATGCTGGTAAACACGTCGCTGAATCGCTCCGGCGAGGAGATTTGGATCAATTGGCTGGTCGATTCGAACCAATTGCCCACTGTGTTCAAGAGCATCTACCGCCTGACGGAGAGTTTTGTATCCCATTATCCCGATCCTTGTGTCGAAAAAGAGAATTAATTTTATACTTCAGCGGCCTTGAAAAGGCAATGATTCCCACAGGTGACGATTAATGGTTCAAAAAAAATTGACTCTCCAGTATTGTAAGGCAGTTTGTCTTCTGACTTTGGATCTAAGGAGTGGTCAATGCAAATTCGCCTGGCAATCAGATATACGGCAATATCCAGTATTGTTCTCCTTATTGTTATGTCTGTTTCCGCCTTTTTACATATTGAAAAGGTGCAAAAGGTGTTTGCGGAAAAAGCTATTCACGATGCCGATGTCATAGCGGAGATGGTTCTTCGCGATTCGCGACACCTGATGCTGCAGGATAATCGTGAGCAGCTACAACAGATGATCGAAGATGTCGGCAAAACTCCGCGAGTGAAGCGGATAAGGATTCTTGGTCGCGAAGGGGTGATCAATTTCTCGATGAATAAGCATGAAATCGGGACCGCTTTGAGTGAAAAAGATGAGAGTTGCTCTTTTTGTCACCTTGAAGGAAGTGAAACACAGGTTGATGCTCCGTTGGAAAAACGGAGCCGGATCTTTACCGACGATTCCGGAACCCAATATCTCAGTATTACCCGGGGAATTTATAACGAACCGACCTGCTACACTGCCGCGTGCCATGCCCATTCCCCGGATGAACAGAAGATCGGTGTCCTTGATATTGTAATTTCCGAAAGTCAAATGGCCGATCTGGCACATGCGCACCATAAGGATGTGATTACCTCCACATTTTTCATGGTGATTATTGTGTCGCTCTGTCACTACCTCCTCACTAAGAGATATATTTGCCGCCCCCTTGAAGGGATGCTGGAGCAGACACAGGCGTTAGCAAAAGGAGATTTGTCGGCACGAGTCAAGATTGTTGCCAAGGATGAAATTGGTGAATTGGGGCTTTCTTTCAATCATATGGCCGATAATTTAGCGCAAGCCCAATTGGAGCTGCAGGAGTGGGGGAAAACGCTGGAGGAGAAAGTTATCATGCGAACGGCCGAGATTACCGATATGCAGGGGCAGTTGCTGCGTTCGGCCAAGTTGGCTTCGATGGGGGAGCTGGTTGCCGGGATTGCCCACGAAATCAATAACCCCCTGACGGGGATTCTGATGTTCGCATCGCTGTCGGCTAAAAATCCGGATATCCCCGATCAGGTGCGCGACAACCTTGGTCTGATTGTTTCGGAAACCGGGCGATGTGCAAAAATTGTCCGGGGATTGCTGGAGTTTGCGCGGGAATCGATTCCCGAAAAGAAACTCGATTCGATCAACAGGATTATCGAGCTGACTCTGCAGCTTGTCACACAGCAAACTATTTTTCAGGATATCGACGTTCGCTACCATGGTGCTGAAAATCTTCCGGAAGTTGAGATCGATGCTGACCAGATGGAACAGGTCTTTTTCAATATGTTTATCAATGCCGGGCAGGCGATGCCTAGCGGCGGTGCGTTAATTATTACAACGCAATTGATTGAAAAAGATAAGGTTGTCCAGATTGTTGTCGAGGATACCGGGACCGGGATCAGTCAGGAAAATCTTGACCGGATTTTTGATCCATTCTTCTCAACCAAGGCACAGAAGGGCTTCGGCCTTGGTCTTTCGGTCTCTTACGGAATTATTAAAAATCACGGTGGTCGGGTTGATGTCAAAAGTCGTGAAGGCGAGGGAACCCGCTTTACAATCTACTTACCAACCGATGGCAATGATCTGTTGAAAGATTCTCGTGAGGAAGGGACTCAGAGTTAGAAGCTGGTTTAATGGGGGGTGTGATCTTTAACCGAGATGCCCAGTTTCTTTAGCAATGCTTGAAAATTGGGGCGTAGCATTCCGGTCTCTTCTGCCGCTTTGGTGACATTCCAGTTGTTCCTTTCAAGAGCAGCATAGACAAATGCTTTTTCGACCGGTTCAACTGCCTGCTCCCGAACCTTGCGCTTGACCTCTTTTAGTTCGTCTGTATTGGCGGGGGCGACAACATCAAGAGAATTCGGGTCATCATCCTGCGTTGCCGGCAATTCAAGGCTGTCCCGCTGAATAATCTCTCCCTGAGTTAGAACGACTGCCCGTTCGATAATATTTTCAAGTTCGCGAACATTGCCCGGGAATGGGTAATCGTGCAGGGCTAGGTGGGCGTCAGCTGATAGCCCTTTGATCTCCCGTCCGATTTCATCCGAAAACTTCTTCAGGAAATAACCGATCAGTAGAGGAACATCCCCGGATCGCTCCCGTAATGGGGGCAGATCAATGGGGATAATATTCAGGCGGAAGTAAAGATCGTCACGAAACGTCCCTTCTTCAACCATCTTATCCAGCCCGCGGTTGGTAGCAGCAATCAGACGAATATCGATCGGGGTTGCTTTAGTTCCACCAATCGGAGTGACTTCACGCTGTTGCAGCACTCTGAGCAATTTTGCCTGAGTTGTCAGGCTGAGATTAGCAATTTCATCAAGAAAAAGGCTGCCACCGCTGGCAACACTGAAAAGTCCTGGTTTCGACTGGGTTGCCCCGGTGAAAGACCCTTTGACGTGACCAAACAGCTCACTCTCAAGGAGATTTTCTGGAAGCGAGTTACAATCAATCGCCACAAACGGCTCATCTTTTCGTGGGCTGTTATTGTGAATTGCCCGTGCGACCAGTTCTTTTCCTGTCCCGCTTTCACCGGTGATCAGAACGGAACTGTTTGTTGGTGCAACCTGTAGAATCCGCCGAAAAACTTTCTGCATCGCCTCACTCTTGCCGATAAAGGAATCGGCAACAGTTTCATTCGGGATACTTTCAGTGATGATCTCTGACTCAAGATTCAGCAACCGTTTTTTTATAGCAGACTGAACTTTTTCAGTAATTTGTTCCGGCAGAAAAGGTTTCGTTAGATATTCAAAAGCACCGTTTTTCATGGCATCAACAGCCGAATCAACAGTGGCAAATCCGGTGATGATGATAACGGGGACATTCGGTTGTAGGACCGAGATTGTTTTTAAGACTTCGATACCGCCCATAATGGGCATTTTCAGGTCACTGATGACGACACTGAAGCTGTCTTTTTGCAGCTTCTCCATGCCGACTTTACCGTTTTGGGCAGCGACAACCTGATATCCCTCCATCGTCAGGGCCTGGCGCAGCCCCTCGCGGATAACGGCTTCGTCATCGATGACCAGTATCTTGTGTACAGCATTTTCGTCCATAGTGGTGTGGCAGCTCTCTACTTAGACTTGCGATAATAAAGAGACACGAACAAAACAATCTTGTGTGTCGACCTGCTGATATATTAGCAAAAACCAGACCAAGTGTAATAATTGCAGGCTTTTAAACATTTTATAGTAATAAGCCGCATTACAACAGTCAAGGTAATATGTCCTAGAAGTGTGCCACTGCTTGATAAAGACGGAATTAACGCTTTTCAGTCATTTTTTTCTGACATAGCCGCCAACCTATTTTTGTAGAATAAAAATAAAAAAAATATTTTGCCATTTCTCGGAATGTTTCTGTGATTTCTTTCGAAAATAACGCAACAACAGTGAGTTATGGTCTTTTTTGTTTTTTCTTGCTAATTATCACCGCATTCTCTGAGTATTAAAAAAATATACACATAGCTTTGATAGGAATTACTGAGTCATCCCTTCCCCAGCAATTAAATATGTAATATCAGTATGTTAAGTATAGTTTTTAGCGTGTCTGCTGCTTTTGGCACAACTTCTGTATATGAAATACGGAATAAGAAGAAAATCTATTGAGGGGTTCTGGAGGTTTATCGTGAAAAATATTATTCGTAGTTTTACTTTGGCATGTGTCGTTTCGGGATGTTTTGCCTCGGCTGCTTTGGCTGCACCTGCAGCAGAAGGTCAGGGTGGATCACTGCTGCTGACTCTGTTTATCGGTTTTTTTGCTCTAATCGTTGTTTTTCAGCTGGTTCCGGCTGTTCTGCTGTTCGTCGGGATTGTTAAGGGGCTGTTTAGTCGTGAACGCGGGGTTGAGCAGAAAAGTTCCAATCGGTAATTCGCTTAACTGAAGGGATAGGGTGATATTATGAATGGTCTACTTATTGCCAATAAAGACGAAGCTTCACGTGAGCAAATGGCCGATCTATTCTGCTCTGACGGCTATGAGGTGACGTGTACCGATTCGGTCGTGAACTCCCTTGAAGGGATTCTGGATAAGTCGATTCAGGTTGTCCTGCTCGGGGGCATTTTTGATGAACAGCAGATTGCAAAATTTGTCCCGCTGTTGAAAAAATGTAACCGTAACCTGTCGATTATTCTTGTTTCTGATGAAATGCCACTAGAACTATTGCGGCGTATCAGAAAAGAGGGAATCTTCTATCATGCTCTTAAGCCGGTCGGCGGAGAGAGTTGGGATGAGATTCGCCAGGCTGTCAGCTGTGCATTTGAAAATTACCAGACTCGTCAAAGCGTCGGTCGTCGTCGCTTTGGTACAAAGATCCCGGCACGTGGGGCTGCGGCTATCATGACCTGCTTAACGATGATGTTGATGTTTGCTCCTAGGGCGATGGCTGTTGATACCAGCCACACGTATAATAGTGGGATCCTTACCCTGCTGTTTGTCGGTTTCTGTGCTCTGTTGATTGTTGCTCAGCTGGTTCCGGCAGTGTTGATGTTGTTTGGTTTAACCAAAGATGCAGCACAGGGACGTAGGGACGATCTTAAGGCGGTTGCTGTCCGCAAATGCTAGCTGGAAACAACCAGATAAATGAGGATCAGGCGGTATGAGCGGCTCCTTTTCAGTAGCCGCTTTTTTTATTGATCCGGCAACGTTAGCCCCCCATAGGTATATAAATAAAATATTCAATCGGCGGTATACTGTATACAATCTTTATCTCTCTGTAATCGTCTTATTTCTCAGCAGGTTATCAGCATTCACCGGTCTACTTTAGCTCTTAAATGCCCGCCAGATGTATAATTTATTTATACGCCTATATTTAACAGAAAGAGTCATTTTTACCCTTTGAGCCCTCCTTAGGTCGCATAATAACGGCAGTTTACACCTTTCTCGAAAAATATCATATAAATGGCACACCCTCTGCATTTGTCACGATCCCGTTATGAATTTATTTTAGCTTTGTCTGCCTTGGAAAAAACGAGATGAGGGTCGACTTTTACCGCAGTATATGTTTTTTTGTTTCTGTCCGGAGCGAGTGCTTCGGCTGCATTGGCCGCTGACATCGCTGGTGAAGGTAGCAGCTCATTGCTACTAACTCTGTTTCGCGGTTTTTTTTGCCCTGATTGTTGTTTTTCAACTGGTGCCGGCAGTCCTTCTATTTAGTGGGATGATCCGTGGACTGTTCTCGCGCCACAATAAAGAAGGGAAAAGCTTTAACCTGAAGAATTAAACCTGTTCGCTTTTGAGACGGACAGCACACTACTAGACACAGTTTAACAAGGAGGTTTTCGATGCGAAGTGTAAAAACATTGTTAACAACATTTGCCCTGCTGCTGATGCTTGTTTCCCCCGCTCTGGCAGTTGACACCAGCAAAACCTACAACAGCGGAATCCTGATTCTGTTGTTTGTCGGCTTTTGTGCTCTGATTATTGTTGCTCAGCTGGTTCCTGCTCTGCTGGCACTGTTCGGACTGACGAAAGAAGCTGCCAGAAGTACATCGGGTAATAAACTTGCCGCTTCGGCAAAAAAACACTGACTCATTTTCTTTGAGAGGTATTTGTAATGCTAGATTTTTTTATGAATGTTGGTTACGTCAAGCAGATTTACACCGTTGTAGATTATTACACCTACATCAAGGGTCTTGAGTATCTGCTGTGTCTGCTGTTCTTCACCTTCTTCCCGCTGTTCTATCGCTATATCCATTCCGGCGATGATGAGTGATCAGGGTTGAACCAATTCTAATTGATCTGCCCGGATTAAAGAGACCGGACAGAATTTTGAACTAAGGAGTAGGGCTATGGTAAATGCCGGTAAACAACTTATAACAGGACTTGGAGTGCTGTTGCTATCTCTCGTCCTGTCGGTGAGTTGTTACGCGATGGATTTTCCGGATGAAGTCGAAATTGATTCTCTGGCGAATCTGTACGAAGGAGTAGTTTTTGATCACGCAATGCACGTCGATGCGACCGAAAACTGCGCTGACTGCCACCATCACACCACCGGAACCGGTGTCAGTGATGAATACTGTGCTAAATGTCACGAAGGTGACGTCGAAATGGATACTGTGTCATGTCAGGACTGCCACTCTGCTGACCCGCTGTCCCCTGAAAATCTGCACAATCCAGCACCTGGATATATCTACCATGACGATAAGCCGAACCTGAAAGCCGCTTATCATTTGAAATGTCTTGGCTGCCACAACGAAGTCGATGGTCCGACAGGTTGTGAAGATTGCCACGCCAAGACCGAAGCCGGTGATAAGTTCTATCATTCTGGAGAGTTTGCCCCTGCCGAAGATGCCAGCCATGGGGAACATGAGTAATTCCATGCTTGCATCCGGGGAATTAAATAAGGAGATTTCGTCATGAGTAAAATAACACGTAGAAAATTTTTAGCCGGAAGTGCTGCAGGTGGGGCTGCGATGATGCTAACCCCGGCCAAAAAAGCATTTGCTTCCGGGTCGTTTGAAGGTTTCCCCGACGGGATGGGCGTCTTGGTTGACCTGACCCGTTGTGTCGGTTGTCGTACCTGTGAAGCTGCATGTAATAAAGAACAAGGATTGCCCGCACCTGATCTGCCATTTGATGATTATTCAGTTTTTGATGAAATCCATCACGGCAATCAGAAGCGTCGTCCCACCGATAGAGCGTATACAGTTGTTAACCGCTATGAGCCTGAAGGTGCCGATAAGCCTCTCTATCGTAAGATTCAGTGTAATCACTGTAACGAGCCGGCCTGTTTAACATCGTGCTTTGTTAATGCCTACACCAAAACGCCTGAGGGTGCCGTTATCTACAACTCGCACGTCTGTGTCGGTTGCCGTAACTGTATGATCGCCTGCCCATTCCATGTTCCAGCTTACACCTATCATTCGGCGATCAACCCGGTGATCAAGAAGTGTATCTTCTGCTACTACACTCGTCTTAAAGAAGGCAAGCCACCGGCATGTGTCGAGAGCTGCCCACAGCAGGTCATGACTTTCGGTAAGCGGAAAGACCTGATGAAGATTGCTAGAGAGCGAATCGCCAAGAATCCCGATAAATATATCGATCATATCTATGGTGAAAAAGAAGTAGGTGGCACCGGCTGGTTCTATATCTCTAATGCACCGTTTGAAGAGGCTGGTTTCGATATCCATCTTCCGAAAAAACCGATCATTGATAATGTAAAAGATTTCCTCGCGATCGTCCCGATTGTTCTGACTGTCTGGCCGGCGCTGTTCACAGGTTTCCACCTGCTTGCAACCAAGGGAAAATCTCATGGTCATGGTGATGACCACAGCCACGATGAGCAGGAGGGCCACTAACAATGAAAAAATTAGCGACTTATGGCGTTAAGCCACATGATGCAACATTGAAGTCCGATGGTGAAAAGTGGTCTCTGATGGAAAAACTGCTTCTCGGTTTGACCCTGGATCAATATATCGGTCAGGTTATTCGTAATAAATTTAACTGGTTGCTGGCGGTCATTTTTGCTGTCGGTATCCCGGTCATTATTTATCGGTTTATTTTCTCACTGGGAGCGGTTACTCATGCAAACTATGACTATCCCTGGGGGTTGTTCTTAGGTTTTGGTCTCTTCTGTATGGTGCCATTATCTGCTTCGGGATTTATGCTGGGAACAACTGTTGAGATTTTTGGACGCCACGATTTTGAGCCGATTGAACGTCTTGCACTGCTGAATGGTCTGCTTGGCTATTTCTTTGCTGTTGTCTACCTGTTAGTTGACCTTGGCCAACCATGGCGGCTTTCTTACCCAATGGTTTACTCCTGGGGTCCTGCGGCTGTTCTGTTTTTGGTCGGTTGGCACGTTGCAACCTACCTTTCAGTCCAGGTTGCAGAGGTTTCCACTGCTTTTTTTGAGTGGATTGGGTTTCAGCGTGGTTACGATTTCATCCGCAAGGGAACTGTTGGTCTGACGGTTTCAGGAATTATCCTGTCGACTCTTCACCAGGGTGCCTTGGGTGCGTTGTTTGTTTACGCTCCGGGGAAGGTTCATCCGCTCTGGTACTCTGCACCGTTTCAGTGGATTCACTTTTTCACTTCATCAATCCCTGCGGGCCTCTGCATGGTCATTTGCGTCAGTACTGTTGTTATCTACACCATGAAGTGGCGTTGTGATGACCGTTTTATTGATAACCTTGACCGGATTACTATTTCACTGGCCAAAGGGGCAGCGATGGGTCTGATTACTTACCTAATCGTCAAGATCATTGCTGTTGCTCATGATAACGAATGGGCTTATCTGGCAACAGGTTGGGGCTATTGGTGGCTGCTGGAAATCCTGGGATTTGTCGTTGCTCCATTGATTATTCTGTCGTACGGAATTCACCATAAATTGGTTGGGATTATTCGTTTCGGTGCATTTTTGACCGTTGCCGGGATTCTGCTGAACCGTTTGAATACTGCTTTGATCACTTTCAACTGGCAGCTGTATCAGGAAATTCCACACAAGTACGAGATCATTATTTCAATTACAATTTTTGCGCTTTACGTAACAACGTATCGTTTCATTCTTAATCGTCTGCCGATTCTCTATCAGTTTAAATCCAAAGCTGACGAATAATCGGTTGTAGGGTGTTGAGGCCCGATTGGTGTAGATATTCTATGCCGGTCGGGTCTCTCTTTTTTCCAGCAGGAGCGCGGAAGTATGTTTGATAATCTGATTGCCAGAGCTATCGTGCCGGTCACAATTGCAGTCACAGGTTTTGTCATTTTTGGCTGCATCCTGCTGTTTTCGTTTATCAAAGCGGATATGACGTCCGCTGCCTTTCAGACTGCTGACAACTGTGCCGATACGGTGGTCAAGTCAACCCGTTCTGCGATGCTCGAAGACGACCAGCAGGCTATCCGGAATATTGTTGAAAATATCGGAACCCGGGCAGATGTCCAGCTGATCAAGATTTTTGATCAGAACGGAAAAGTTCGCTATGCGGGGCAGAAAGGTCCGGAATCACTGGAAAAAACAATTAACTCTCATATATCTGATCTGTTAAAGACCGCTCCTGGGCAAGTCCCGGAAATCCTTCATGAGATTGACCATTCAGGTGAACACCTTATTACCACCCGCCCGATCCTGAACGAACCAAAGTGCTCGACAGCTGCGTGCCATTTTCACAGTGAAGATGAGCCGATCCTCGGGTTTTTCAGTATCGGTATTTCAAGTAAACACCTTGATAAAACGCTTGCATTGCTGCGAAGCCGGATGATAGTTTTCAGCGTGATGGTGTTATTCCTGACGATCGGGGGTGTGACTGCCCTGTTGAGGATGAACCTTTTCCTGCCGATCCTCCGGTTGACTTATAATGCCGAACAGGCGGCTCAGGGTGTCGCCGAGTCCGATTTACCCAAATCGGATAACAAACTGGGAAAACTCAACAAGGATTTTCGTCTCTTGGTCAAGCAGCGGGATCAGGCTTTCGCCGATTTGAAAGCTCTGGATGCCCAGAATAGAAGCGTCAATGATGGATCCGACAATTCAGGAAACCGAAACACCACTGCCGGACATCAATCCTCTGAGGAAGCAGGTTCAGGCAAAGATTAAGAAACTGGAGCTCTATTCCAGTTCCGGTCTCTGGATTCTTGCACTCTTTACCGCCCTCAGTATGGGTGCTTTCCGCAACTTTGATTTTGTCCCCCCATTAAGCGAAAGCATCCGTGCCGCTCTCGGTGCCGGTCCACCGGTTAAGTATATTAACTGGGCGCTGGTCGTTTACGGTTTCTCGGCGATTATCCTGATTCTGACACAGATGGCGAGCGACAAAAAGCCACGTGGTGCGCTGGCTCACTTCGGCTATCTGGGTGCTTTCTACCTGTTTTATCATTTTTCGGAAGGGCTTCAGGAAAACTTCTGGGCGATTTTTGCGGTTGGTTTGACGATTCTTGGTTTACAGAGTTATCACGTCTGGAACTACTATCACGAAAAGATTCACGAGCAGATTGAGATTCTGGAAGAGTTGAATAAGCTGGCTGATTTGTAATAATCGGATTTTAAACAATTGAAATAAAACACCCCCTCCTGAAGATTCAGGCGGGGGTGTTTTATTTCATCTATTCGGTACGGTTGGTGACTTCGATCAGGTGGTAGCCGAACTGAGTTTTAACCGGTCCCAGAACTTTACCAACTTCACCGCTGAAAACGACTTCGTCAAATTCTTTGACCATTTGACCGGGGTTAAACTCGCCCAAAGCACCACCCGATTTTCCCGATGGACATTGGGAATGTTTTGCTGCAACATCCGCAAAATCAGCTCCCGCTTCGATTTCTTCCTTCAATTTATTGCAGCCGTCTTCTGTTGGAACCAGAATGTGCCGTGCGCTTGCTTTTGCCATGATAATTATTCTCCTAAATTTGTTGTTTCGTAAAAAAGATGACATTTTGCAGCAGTTTGTAAAATCATGCAACGTCAGAAGGTGGTTTTGTTGCGATTCCGCGGATTGTGCGTGATACGAATGCCGGAGCTCCAATCATCGGGGCATCGGTTAACTGGTCGATTGTAAATCCTGCTGTTTCGATAGCGGTTGCCGTGTCGCGGGTTAGCTTGCAGTCACCGGCACACAGGCTCCAGACGGGTTCAAGGCGGTGCTGCCACTGCTGGGTTGGTGGGTGGTCTGAAAGAACATGTTCGAGGAAGATCAGCTTGCCGCCGGGGCGCAGCAATCGATGAAGTTCGGCGAGGGCGGCGGGTTGATCGGGAACTGAGCAGAGAACCAGCGTTGAGACAATCGTGTCGAAAGAGCGATCTTCCGCAGCGATATCGTCAGCACCCCACATTGTGACATCAATCTTGAGTCCATCATGTTGAGACAGTCGCTTATCAAGTTCCAGCCGCATCTGCGGGTCGGGTTCACTCAAAATGAGCCGAGTCACGGTCACAGGGTAATGAGGGAGGTTGATCCCGGTCCCAGCACCGATTTCCAACACGTCACCTGTTGCTTGCTGCAGCAACTCACGCCGCCATTGGTGCAGACAGCGTTTTTCAGTGGCACGCATGGCACGGTCATAACTTTTGGCGATAAAAAATGAGCGAATCTGCTTAAATATCATCTTTTTATATCCCGTCATAAAAATCCCCCTCAATCCCCCTTTTTCTAAGGGGGACTTAAAGCACCTCTTTGGCAAAGAGGGGTCGGGGGAGATTCGAAAGTTTGGATTGATATATCACCATCATGGTCAAGAATTGTTGAGCTGTCAAGATAGCGAGATTTGTTATTCAATTGATGCTCTCTTCTTGCCTGCATTGTTCGTGCGGTTGTATATTCGCCGCATGGATGCACTGGTTATAAAAAATCTACATAAATCGTTTGATGGTGTTGCCGCGGTTAAGGGGATCGATTTCTCTATCCGTCAGGGTGAAATTTTCGGGCTCCTCGGCCCAAATGGGGCGGGGAAAAGTACCACAATCAACATGATTGCCGGGGTTGTGCGGCTGGGTTCAGGGCAAATTTCTGCTTTTGGTTACGACAATCAGAAAGACTATCGTCATACCCGGCGGATGATCGGGGTGGTTCATCAGGAAATTGTCATCGATAATTTTTTCACTGTTGATCAGGCGCTCAAACTTCACGCTGGATATTACGGAGTCAAGGATGATCCGGTCTGGCGGCAACTGCTGATTGATCGGCTGGGGCTGGAACCCCATCTCCATAAAGTGATGTTGAAGCTGTCGGGCGGGCTGAAACGCCGCTTCATGATTGCCAAAGCGTTGATTCATCGTCCTCGCCTGCTGATTCTTGATGAGCCGACTGCCGGGGTTGATGTCGAGCTGCGTCACGGTTTGTGGGAGTTTGTTCGTGAGATCAATCGGCAGGGGACGACGATTCTGCTGACGACCCACTATCTGGAAGAAGCTGAAGAGATGTGCGATCGGATTGCGATTATGCACCACGGCGATCTGATTGCCATGGAGGAGACTCACGACCTGGTGCGACGACTGTCGAACCGGGAGCTGAGGATCTGGCTGGTGCAACCGCTGGAAAATGTTCCTGCCGGTCTGGAGGAGTGCCGCCCGGAACTGAAGGATGATGGCCGGTTGCTGCTGCTCAATCTGCCCAAGGGTGGTGAGGTCGGACAGGTTCTTTCACAATTGTGTGCGCTGAAGCTGCCGATCCGTGATATTGAAACCGATCAGAGCAACCTTGAAGATGTTTTTATCCAGCTGACCGGACTTGACGGGGGGAACGATGGACCATAATAACGAGCGGGAATACAGTTCGTGGCTGCCGTTTTTTACCCTGTTGCGTAAAGAAATTCTCCGGTTCTGGCGGGTTTCAACCCAGACGCTGCTGGCACCGATTGTCACGGCGGGGCTCTATCTGTTTGTTTTCGGGGCAACGCTGGGCGAGCGTCTCAGTATTGTCGAAGGGTACAGTTACGCCCAGTTTGTCATCCCCGGTCTGATCATGATGGGGATTATCAACAATTCATTCGCCAACACGTCATCGTCATTATTTATGTCGCGTTATCTTGGTGGAATTGTCGACCTGCTGGTGACTCCGGTCAGTCCGCCGCAGTTTATCCTCGCTTATACGTTGGCTGCGATGCTGCGTGGGCTGCTGGTCGGAACGGTTGTCTGGCTGATTTCAACAGTTTTCGCTTCGCTACCGTGGGAGTCGCCGTTGCTGGGGATTCTGATGGCGATGCTGGCGAGTTTCATGTTTGCGCAGTTCGGGTTGATCGCGGCGATTTATGCCCAGAGCTTTGATACCATTTCGATGTACACCAGTTTTCTGATTCTGCCGCTGATTTTCCTCGGCGGGGTTTTTTATCCGATCTCAATTCTTCCCGAGCCGTGGGGGAAATTTTCACTGCTGAACCCGTTATTTTATCTGATTGACGGTTTTCGTCATGCTTTGATAGGTTTCGGCGATACCAGCTATCTGGTGTCGTTCGGCTTCAGTATTGTGCTGGCGATCATTCTATTTGTCTGGGCGGCGTGGCTGATTGGTAAAGGTTACCGGCTGCGGGCCTGATTCAAAAAAGTGTTTAAGGAATTTCAATGGACGATCATTTAATTAGAGTTGTCAGCCCTGACGGGTTGTTTCGTGCTGCTGCAGCGGTCACAACAGATCTGGTGCGAACGGTGTGTGAAAAGCAGCAGACCGACCTGACCGCAACCGTTGCGCTGGGCCGATTACTGACTGGTGGCGCATTGCTGGGCTGCCTGTTGAAAGGAAATCAGCGCCTGGCTCTGGTAGTCGAAGGAAATGGCCCGCTGAAGAAGTTAAGTGTTGAGGCCGATGCCGGGGGGAACATCCGTGGCACGATCCGCAACCCCATTGCTGGGTTGCCGCCGCTGGAGGACCGCTTCGATGTCGCCGGAGCAATCGGCAAGGCGGGATTTCTCCACGTCTGGAAAGATCTGGGTCTGAAAAAGCCGTATCAGAGTATGGTACAGTTGCAAAGCAGCGAAATTGCCGAAGATCTCGCTTGGTATCTGACCAGTTCCGAGCAGGTTCCCTCGAGTATCGGGTTGGGAGTTGAGCTTGATCAGGCCGGGGATGTTGCGGTCGCCGGTGGTTTTCTGGTGCAGTCACTCCCCCCCGGAGATCCGCAGCAGATTGAGGCTCTCAGTGAGAGGATTGCTGCTTTGCCGCCGACAACGACACTGCTGCGGCAGGGATTGACCCCAAAAGAGATCCTGATCAGAATTTTCGGCAGCAGCGATTTTCATATTGAACAGAAGACTGCTCTGCAGTTTCATTGTCCCTGTAGTCGAGAGCAGATCGAAGAGATGCTGATTGGTCTTGGCCGTGAAGAACTTCTCGCATTACAGCGGCAGGAGGAGCCGGCAGAAGTTGTCTGTGAATATTGCCGAACCGTTTATCGCTTCGATTCTGACCAGTTGGATCATCTGATCGCCCGGGTGAAGTAGTTCATTTTCAATTTTTTGTCGATTCTGAATCAATCAGGGGCGAGGAATTTGTCAATTTCGGGGAAGGTGGTTTCTTTTGAAAATTACACTTCTCATCAAGGTCAATAGATAAAAAAATGTAGTAAAAAAAATAATTTATTTTCGAAAAGCATTGTAATATCAAGGTTAAAGTCGATTTAAGCCCTGATCTTAATTGCATACAGTATACGGTATTTCTCTTGACATCGTGGGGGAATTATCCTAGTTTTTCCACGCTGTGGAATATCCCGCCACTTGCCGGGTACAGCTGCATGGTCAATCACTTCTATGGAAGGAGCAGTTTCTATGCTTGATACTTATTTGCCGATTCTTGTTGTTATGGGAATCGCTTTTGCCTTTGCCATCGGGTCGGTCTTTCTATCGCGACTGATCGGGGTTAAAAAACCCAGTGAGGTCAAGCTGGCGCCGTACGAATGCGGTATGCCGCTGATTGGTTCGGCACAGGAACGGTTTTCAATCAAATTCTATATCATTGCAATGCTCTTTATCCTCTTCGATATCGAAG
Organism: Geobacteraceae bacterium; assembly: GCA_027064785.1. Classification (GTDB taxonomy): domain Bacteria; phylum Desulfobacterota; class Desulfuromonadia; order Desulfuromonadales; family Geopsychrobacteraceae; genus Desulfuromusa. The sequence goes on along the minus strand of JAMOPE010000458.1, from coordinate 5,994 downwards.
CTGTTTTCCTCTATCCCTGGGCAATTATGTTCAAGCGGTTGGGGGTTTTCGGTTTCGTTGAGATGGGAGTATTTATCATCATTCTTCTCGTCGGCTTTATCTATGTATGGAAAAAAGGAGCTCTGGAATGGGAGTAGAGCAATCCAAGACACTCGGTAGCGGTTTTATTACGACGAGTCTGGACAAACTGGTCAACTGGTCGCGTGCCAGTTCGATGTGGCCGCTGACTTTTGGTCTGGCATGTTGTGCCATCGAAATGATGGCAACCGGTGCCGCTCGTTTTGACCTTGACCGGATGGGAATCATCTTCCGTGCGTCACCCCGTCAGGCGGACGTTATTATTATTGCCGGGACCGTCACCAAGAAAATGGTTCCGGTTATCAAAACTGTATACGAGCAGATGCCGGAGCCCAAGTACGTTATTGCGATGGGTGCCTGTGCTTCTTCGGGCGGGATTTTTGATACCTATAGTACAGTTCAGGGTGTCGATGAATTTCTGCCGGTTGACGTTTATATTCCAGGGTGTCCTCCACGGCCGGAAGGCCTGCTCTACGGCCTGATGAAGCTTCAGGATAAGATCAGGGCCGAGCGCAATACCTTTGGTGCTGCAATCGGTGTCGGCGACGTGATTCACAACGAGGCCTGATGGCCGTTAGGTAATACAGGGAAAATCAATGAGCGATCAAAAGATTGTTGAAAAACTGAAAGCGAAGTTTTCTTCTGAAGTGCTGGATGTTGTTGTGTATCGGGGTGAAACGACCGTCACGGTCAAAAAAGAGCAGATTGTTGATATCTGTACCTTTATGCGTGACAAGTTGGGCTACAATCTTCTCTGTGATCTGTGTGGTGTTGATTACATGGGGAAAGAGCCTCGCTTTATGGTGGTCTACAACCTCTACAATATCACAACCAAGCAGCGGATTCGGATCAAGGCTCCTGTGACCGAAGAGGATGCCAGTATCGATACCGTTAGCACTGTCTGGGGAACCGCCAACTGGCATGAGCGTGAGTGCTGGGATCTGATGGGAATTACTTTTAATAACCATCCCGATCTACGCCGGATTCTGATGCCTGCTGACTGGGAAGGACATCCATTACGCAAGGATTATCCTCTTCAGGGGCCTGATCGTGAACCATATCAGGGACGACTCTCCTGATCGAACGCTTTAGACATTCCTTAACCGGACGAGGCATACAATGGCAGTAAACAATACTGAGACAATGACCATCAACATGGGCCCTCAGCACCCGTCAACTCACGGTGTGTTGCAGCTGATCCTTGAACTTGATGGTGAGATTGTCGTTAAGGCGACTCCGCATATTGGTTTCCTCCACCGCGGAATTGAAAAACTATCGGAACACCGGACATATCATCAGACAATTCCGTTGACTGACCGACTCGACTACTTAGCACCGATGAGCAACAACCTCGGTTATGTCCTAGCGGTTGAGAAGCTTCTCGGGATGACCGATGAAATTCCTGAGCGGGTTCAGCGGATTCGCGTCATTATGGCTGAGTTGACCCGATTGAAGAGTCACCTAGTCTGGCTGGCGTGTCACGCCCTCGATATCGGTGCCATGACAGTGTTCCTCTACTGCTTCCGTGAGCGCGAGAATATTACCGATATTTATGAAAAAGTTTCGGGTGCCCGGATGACCTCCAACTATTTCCGTGTCGGTGGTTTGTCGGCTGACCTGCCCGATGGTCTGGAGCAGGAAATCCGTACTTTCGCCGAGTCGATGCCAGCCCATATCGAAGAGTATGAAGGACTGCTGACCGGTAACCGAATCTGGCAGAAACGGACGATCGGTGTTGGTAAAATCAGTGCTGAAGCGGCTATCGATATCGGCATCACCGGTCCGGCACTGCGCGCATCGGGAGTTGACTGGGATCTGCGTCGTGATAATCCGTATAGTGGATATGAAGACTACGATTTTGAAGTTCCGGTTCGTGAGGGTTGCGATACCTTTGATCGCTACAAGGTGCGCCTCGATGAGATGCGTCAGGCTAGCCGGATTATTCTTCAGGCACTCGATAAATTGAAGCCCGGCCCGATTCTGGCCGATTGCCCCAAAATTGTGCTGCCTAATAAGCAGGATGTCGTCAACAATATTGAAAGTCTTATCCACCACTTCAAAATTGTAACTGAAGGCTTCAAACCTGAGCCGGGTGAGATTTACCAGAGTGTCGAGGCACCGAAAGGTGAGCTTGGCTTCTATCTGATTTCGGATGGATCATCTCACCCGTTCCGGATGAAAATTCGGCCACCATCATTCGTCAACCTGCAGGGACTGCCACAGATGGTTGAAGGGAGGTTGCTGGCTGATGTTATTGCTGTCATCGGGACTCTCGATATCGTTCTTGGTGAGATTGACCGGTAACAGAAGCTTTACAGGTCGGGTTGACCGGCTTTTAAATTGATATTGGATTGCCGATAGGACTTGATCGGCTGAAAACGGCAGAGATGCCATAGACTGATGAAGGAAGAGGATGGTCATGACGCCAGAAGTTTTGACACTCTCGGAAACGCCCTGGTTATTTACAGCTGCCATGCTGATCAAGGTTATCGTGGCGTTTGTGGTAACACTGCTGATTGTTGCCTATGCGACTTATGCAGAGCGGAAGATTATCGGTAGAATGCAGACGCGTCTCGGACCGACAATGACTGGACCGATGGGGTTGCTGCAACCAATTGCAGATGGTTTGAAGCTCTTTTTTAAAGAGGATATCATTCCTTCTCAGGCTCACTGGTTCGCATTTATCATTGCACCGATCATGATTCTTGCTCCGGCGTTCCTCTCGATTGTCGTTATTCCTTTCGGTGCTGATTTCCAGTTTACATATGACGGGACTCTTTACGCTGTTCCATTGCAGATAACCGATCTCAACATTGGCGTGCTGTTTATTCTGGCAATGGCGGGTCTTGGAGTTTACGGCATTGTCCTGGCTGGTCTGGCATCCAACAGTAAATATTCATTGCTTGGCGGTATCCGTTCGACAGCTCAGATGATCTCTTACGAACTGGCTGCCGGTCTTTCGATTGTCGCCATTTTCATGCTTTCAGAAACATTGAGCATGCGCGGTATTGTCGCGGCTCAACAGGGTCCGCTGTGGGGGCTTGAGTCTCTCAGTTTTCTCCCTAACTGGTTTATCTTCAGCCAGCCGTTGGCATTTTTGTTGTTTATCGTCGGTTCGATGGCCGAGATCAACCGGACTCCATTTGACTTACCTGAAGCTGAGACCGAGCTGGTTTCCGGTTTCTGTACTGAATATTCGGCAATGAAGTATGCACTGTTCTTCATGGCAGAGTATGCCAACATGATTACCGTGTCTGCCATTGCTGCAACCTTGTTTTTCGGCGGTTGGGCCGGTCCATTTTACGGCTGGATCAACTTCCTGCTAAAAGTGTTCGCATTCATGTTCTTCTTTATCTGGATCCGGGCAACCTTCCCGCGTCTCCGTTACGACCAGTTGATGTTCCTGGGTTGGAAGGTCATGCTGCCCGCAGCACTTGTAAATATTGTGATTACTGGAATTGCTATTCTTCTCTGGTAGTAACCATACGTTGCGTAGAGGATAGATATGTTTAAAGAGTTTGCCAAAGGCTTGAGTATCACACTGAAGCATCTGCTACCGGGGAATAGCACAACCGTTGCTTACCCGAAGCAGAAATTGGAAATGTCGCCCCGTTTTCGCGGACTGCATCGGTTGGTTCCCACGCAGCATCGTGAGAAATGTGTCGCCTGTTATCTTTGTCCGACTGTTTGTCCGGCAAAATGTATCACGGTTGTTTCAGCAGAGAACGACAAAGGCGAAAAGTATCCGGAAGTTTATACAATCGATATGCTGCGCTGCATTTTCTGCGGTTACTGTGTTGAGGCCTGCCCGGTTGAGGCCATTGAAATGACGAGTGCGTATGAACTGGCTAACTTTAAACGTGAAGATTTCGACTTTACCAAAGAACGTCTTCTCAGGTCGTAAGAGGGAGCTCAAGTTATCATGGAAGCTATTCTTTTTTATCTCACTGCTCTGGTTGCGATTGTTTCGGCAGTTTTTGTCACCCAATGCCGTAACCCGATCAATAGTGCACTCAACCTGATCACAACCTTTCTGTGTCTGGCGGTTTTCTACGTCATGCTTGAATCCCCCTTTATGGCAGCTATCCAGATCATGGTTTATGCCGGGGCGATTATGGTGCTGATTGTGTTTGTTATCATGCTGCTCAACCTTGGACTGGCAGTCAAGACACGCTATACCCATGGATTGGCCGGCGGCGGTGTTCTTGCGGCGATCATTCTGTTGCTCGCCAACTACTTCATCCGTGCCGGTGAAGCAACAGGCACCGGCGGCGAAATCACCAGTGAAGTTATTGCCAAATACGGCCATACCGAGTTGATCGGTCGCGCCATGTTTGTTGATTTTCTGCTCCCCTTTGAGATTGCTTCGATTCTGCTGCTGGTCGCTATTGTCGGCGCTGTAATCCTCTCAAAGCGTGAAGTTTAATCGAGTTAGCTCGGGAGATTGACCATGATTACCGTAAACCACTACTTATTGTTGAGTGCCTTCCTGTTCGCAATTGGAACATTTGGTGTCCTCACCCGGAAAAATGCCATTGTTATTTTCATGTGCATTGAGGTGATGCTCAACTCGGTGAACCTGACCTTTATTGCTCTGTCACGCCACGTTGGCAATATGGACGGTCAGATTTTTGTTTTCTTTGTGATGACAGTCGCTGCTGCTGAAGCAGCTGTAGGTTTAGCGTTGATGATCGCATTCTTCCGCAACAAGGATTCGATCGATACCGACGATTTTAATATGCTCAAGTGGTAACTTCCACTTTACGGGTGTTTCAGCTGATAGGAGAGTTTGATGTACAGTAATCTGTGGCTCATTCCATTCTTCCCACTGGTCGGGTCGATATTTAACGGCCTGTTTGGCAAGAAGATCAAAAATGAAGCAGTGATCGGCGGTATCGCGACCGGTATGATGTTTCTGTCATTTTTGGTTGCCGCACAGAACTTCATGCGCCTGCTTGGAGATAACCAGAAAATTCATGAGCTGGTTCTGGGGTCGTGGATGACGGTTGGTAGGTTCCAGCTTAACTGGGAACTGCTGCTTGATCCGCTGTCTGCAGTGATGATTATGGTGGTTACCGGGGTTGGTACCCTGATCCACCTGTACTCTATCGGCTATATGAGTGGCGAGACCAGTTACTACCGCTTCTTCTGTTACCTGAACCTGTTTGCTTTTGCTATGTTGATGCTGGTTCTTGGCGGCAATGCTCTGGTGATGTTTATCGGCTGGGAAGGTGTTGGCCTTTGTTCCTACCTGCTGATTGGTTACTACTACGAAAAGAAGAGTGCCAGCGATGCTGCGAAGAAGGCATTCGTTGTCAACCGCGTTGGTGACTTCGGTTTCCTGTGCGGCCTGCTGACCTTGTTTTGGGCACTCGCAAGCCACGGTGTCTGGACCCTGAATTTTGTCAAAATTGCTGAATCGGGACACCTGCTTGAGTCGGGTGGTCTGCTGGTGACAGTTGTTACCCTGTGCTTCTTCCTTGGTGCAACCGGTAAATCGGCACAGATTCCATTGTTTACTTGGCTACCTGATGCAATGGAAGGTCCGACCCCTGTTTCGGCACTGATCCACGCGGCAACCATGGTTACTGCCGGTGTTTACATGATTGGCCGGATGAACGGACTGTTCGCCATGGCACCGGCAACCATGATGACAATTGCAATCATCGGTGCTGCAACGGCATTCTTTGCTGCGACCATCGGTTTTGCTCAGAATGATATTAAGCGGGTTCTCGCTTACTCAACTGTTTCCCAGCTGGGTTACATGTTCCTGGCCATGGGTGTTGGTGCTTTCTCTGCCGGTATCTTTCACCTGATGACTCACGCTTTCTTCAAAGCTTGTCTGTTCCTTGGTTCGGGCTCCGTTATTCACGGTATGCATCACGCTTATCACCATGCCCATCTCCATGATGATCC
>JAMOPE010000457.1 GCA_027064785.1 Geobacteraceae bacterium | reverse complement strand
AACTCATACAGCTCATAAGCTTTTGTCACTTTTTGCGTCAAACGGGTTAAACGTGACAAGGCCCAGCGGTCAAGCTCAAGCAGTTCCTCGTCGCCAACCAGGTCGGTTGCCGGGTTAAAGCCATTGAGATTGCCGAGAAGATAGCGCGAGGTATTACGAATCCGTCGATAGGTATCGGAAAGGCGTTGCAGCGTTTCCTGTCCGAGGCGGATATCGTCGCGGTAGTCGGTTGCGGCAACCCACAGGCGCAGAACTTCGGCACCATATTTTTTGATGATCTCGTCGGGGGCGATGACGTTGCCGACAGATTTCGACATCGGACGGCCATCTTTATCGAGGACAAAACCGTGGGTCAGAACCGATTTGTACGGAGCACGATCGCGGGTTCCGACCGATTCGAGCAGACTGGAATGGAACCAGCCGCGATGCTGATCGGACCCTTCCAGATACATATCAGCCGGGCTTTGCAGCTCGTCACGATGTTCGCAGACAGCAGCGTGGGAAACACCCGAATCGAACCAGACGTCAAGAATGTCCGATTCTTTGGTAAATTTGTCGTGCCCACAGGCGGGGCAGCAGGTTCCCGGTGGCAGTAACTCGGCGGCCTCCTTCTCAAACCAGATATCACTGCCAGTCGCTTCAAATTGATCAGCGATGTAGTGCATGATCTGGCCGTCATTGAGAGCTTCGCCACATTTTTCACAGTAGACGATGGTGATGGGGACACCCCAGCTGCGCTGGCGGCTGATACACCAGTCGGGACGTCCTTCAACCATATTGTAAATCCGGTTGCGACCCCAGCTGGGAATCCACTCGACCTTCTCAATCTCGGCAAGGGCTTTTTTCCGCAGGCCGTTTTCTTCCATACCGATAAACCATTGCTCAGTCGCACGGAAGATGATCGGTTTTTTACACCGCCAGCAGTGGGGGTAGCTGTGTTCAACCTCACTTTGATAGAGCAGTGCTCCCACTTCGGCCAATTTTTCATTGACCGCTGGGTTGGCATCCTTCAGCTTCATTTTGCCGAACAGTTCAAGGTCTTCGCGGTAGCGGCCGTAATCGTCAACGGGGTTATAGACCTCCAGCCCATATCTGAGACCGACAACGTAGTCATCCTGACCATGGCCGGGAGCAGTGTGAACACAGCCGGTTCCCGCTTCCAGAGTGACGTGATCGCCCAGCATCAGCAGTGAGTTGCGCTCGTAGAAGGGGTGCTTGCAGTTTTTCTTCTCAAAAATTTCAGCTTTAAAGGTTGCAGCAACCGAATAATCTTCTCTGCCGAGGGTTTTCATCACCTGCTCTGCCAACCCTTCGGCCAACACCAGATACTCTCCGTCACTCTCAACAACAACGTAGTCGAGTTCAGGGTTGAGACAGATCCCCAGATTGGCGGGAATCGTCCATGGAGTGGTGGTCCAGATGACGAAACTTAACGGTTTTTCCTTCAGTTCAGCCAGCTCGGCAGGGAGTTCATCAACATAGAGGAACTTGACGAAGATCGAAGGTGACGTGTGATCGGCATACTCAACTTCGGCTTCAGCCAGGGCGGTGACACACGAAGAACACCAGTGAATCGGCTTTTTCCCTTTGAACAGTGAACCACGCTCGGCCAGTCGGGCCAGCTCACGGGCGGTGGTTGCTTCGTAATGGGGGGTCATCGTCAGGTAGGGATCTTCCCAATTACCGAAAATTCCCAGCCGTTGAAACTCTTCACTTTGGGTCTTTACCCAGGTTTTAGCGTACTCACGGCATTGGCGACGGAAGTCGGCTTTGCTCATTTCACGTTTTTTCTTGCCGAGCTTTTTGTCGACCATCAGCTCAATCGGCAGTCCGTGGCAATCCCAGCCGGGAACGTAAGGGGTGAAGAACCCTTCCATCCGCTTGCTTTTGATGATGATATCCTTGAGGATTTTGTTCAGTGCGTGCCCCATGTGAAGGTGGCCGTTGGCGTAGGGAGGGCCATCGTGGAGGATGAAGCTCTCTTTGCCCTGATTGGCAACTTCCAGCTGATCGTTCAGGCCGATCTTATCCCAGTGTTTCAGCATCTCCGGTTCACGGTTCGGCAGGTTGGCCCGCATCGGGAAATCGGTCTCGGGTAAATTCAAGGTATCTTTATAGTCCATGCTCATTCGTCTCCGCAGGGATTGGATGGGTTTCTGTTGCAAAATCAAACCCGCAAGCTAGCAAATAAAGCCTTTAAATTCAACCCGATTCAGGGGAAATGGGCTTTTGTTTCACTGGAAGCAGTATTCCGGGGGCATGTACTGTGTTATGTGTCCTCGGAATACGGGGGATATAATATGGGGACATGGACCTGTTACGTGTCCCCATATTATATTTATTTGCAGCATAATTTAATAAAATCAGCAGATTAAGAAGGTTTCTCCTCTGCTTTACAAAGAGTTGATCGCCTCAATAACACAGCACTCCGTTTGACAGGTCGAGTTTTCATCGATAGTCTAACTAGAGGGCACCTTAATAAGGGTTATGTAAAACAATATGAATTAACGCTGTAGGTTGAAAATGAATTCTAAATTTGCAGCTTAATTTCTCAGGGGATGAATTGAAATGTGTATATGGTAGAAAAGGGTATTATGTCCCCGGAATTTGTTCAAAGTCTTGCACTAAAAGTGCATAGTTTTAGATTAGCGTGATGGAACAATAAATAAGGACAGGTAAAGATACCTAGAAAGATATCATTATTCTGTTATTGGTCAGCCTTTCTGTGTGGACTCTATTTGCCGGGAAACGCTTGAATCTAGGAAGATAAACATGGAATCCGAATCTTTAAGAAAAAAAATTGTTTTTACTCCCCTTGCCTTCATCGTTGCGGTCATCTTCCTTAGTAGCTTTTACTATATTAGAATTCTGCAGAACTATCATGATGTAAACATCAATAACCTGGTAAAAGAATATAATGAAAGGCAGTATGAAAAAATAAAAAATGATGTAGATCGAATTGTTAACTTTCTTGATTATGCAACAAAATATAAAAGTTCTCTTAGTGAGATTGAGAAAAAAGCACTAGATAGAGTTAATAATATTGACATGACAACGTCCCCATATATGTTTATTTTGAAGCTTATCAAGCCTTCGGGTGGTGATGATTTTGCCAAAGTTATATTTTACAATAGCAGGCCACTTGCTGTCGGAAAATTAATTTCAAGCAATAAGGTAGATAAAGATAATAAACATTTTTTAGAGAAGGTTATTAAGGATATCCAAAATAACGGTTATTCTTATGCCATTTATAAGCATGAAAAAGCTAAACAAAAAACAATCAATAAAAAATTAACATACTTCTATCTTTATGAGCCTTTACAATGGATTATTACAAGCAGTGTATATTTAGACGAAGTAAAGAAAGAAATTGAAAAAAAAGAATTAGAGCTTGAAAATCATATAAGAAAAACAATTTATTTATCGCTGGCCTTATTGTTTATATTTTCTTTGCTTGTGGTGGTGGTATTTTACAAGATATCAAATCAGGTTTATCAAAGAATAAGAAAGCATGAGCACAAATTAAAACTTCTTGCGACCACTGATGAGCTAACAGGAGCATATAACAGAAGAGCTTTTCTTAACCTGTTAAGAAAAAATATTTTCCGGGCTAAGCGCTATCACGAACCATTGTCTCTCATGATTTGTGATGTAGATTTTTTTAAGAAGATCAATGATACGTATGGACATGGCACTGGTGATAAGATTTTGAAATTACTTGTTAAAATCGTATTTACGAATATTCGGCAGGATGATTTGTTGTCCCGCTGGGGGGGAGAAGAGTTTATTATTCTCTTACCTCAGACACCCAGTAAGCCTGCAGTTGATTTGGCAGAGCGCCTGAGAAGAAGTATTGCAGAGTATGACTTTCCCAAAGTGGGTCGGGTGACGGTGAGTTTTGGGCTTACAGAATTTATAATCGGAGATGATGCAGAATCATTCATCAAACGGGCGGACGATGCTCTTTATGTGGCAAAAGCGAATGGCCGCAACAGGGTGGAGTTTATCCGGTAATCGTTTTTTAGTTGTGTCTCAAAGGCACACTCCGAAATCCAACGGGGACGTTGTTGCTTTAGTGCTTTAAACATCAATCTAGGGAATCTTTATCAACCGTTCACTTCGCCAAGCACGAACAATAGCAATTTGTTTGGTTGTACGACGGTAGATAATACGGAAAGGGGGATGGATCAGTCCTCTGATGGCAGGCTGATTAAATTCAGGAACAATTCGTCCTCGATCTGGATACATCGACAACTGTTCGATCAGAGCCATAATCTCACGCAGAAACCGCTCCCCAACTTCGGGAACTTGTTGTTCCCGATAATAATCACGGATTTCTTCTAAATCGAGAATTGCCGACTCGGCAAATATGACTGGCAGGGTTTTCACCGGCGGCCCTCTTAGAGTTTCAAGCGTTCTGTGACAGCAGACATTTCGGAAATACGACTATTGTCAACATCTGCCAACCCTTCGACAACTGCTCGCATAAAGTTTTTTTCTTCTTCAGCTTGTTCGTAATCTTCAAGCGATTGAACAATCGCAACACCACGTCCACGGCTGGTCAAAAGGATGGGGCGATGAGATTCACAGGTCTGGCGCACAACCCTGCCGGGATTTATCTTGATGTCTGTCAGGGGGATAATATCTTCTGAAAATTTCACGTTCATAGCAACCTCCAATTTACCTGTTTTTAGCACCACTTAAATGACCTGTCAATGGCTGATTTATTGTCCCATCACGCTGGTGAAAACCATGGACTTTAGTCCAAGACTTTCAGTTGCTACTCATTGTTTCCTTCTCCATTGGGGAGAAGGTGCCCGATAGGGTGGATGAGGGGGCAGTTGTTGCCGGGATATCCCCTCACCCGACGCTTTGCGCCACCCTCTCCCCGAGGGAGAGGGAAAGATTTGGTTTATTGGGGACTTTCAGTCCCGACTCAAACCCATGCACTTTCAGTGCATGGTGGTTTATTCTGAAGCCGGGGGTATGTCGCAACTGGGGAAAACTTGCTTAAAGAAGATCCAGCTCCGGTAACAGCAGTGAGAACGCAATTCCCCACATGACAAGACAAACGAACCCATCCAGAAATCGCCACGCAACCGGTTTTCTGAACACGGGAGCAAGATGCCCGGCTCCGAGACTGAGGCCGAAAAACCAGAGGAAAGATGCCATAACAGCACCGGCTCCAAACCAGTAGCGGTCTTCCACGTTCAATTGTCCGCTGAACCCGCCGATAAGAACAATGGTATCG
>JAMOPE010000456.1 GCA_027064785.1 Geobacteraceae bacterium | reverse complement strand
GGCTTCGATATCGGTCGCGGTGTCCCGCAGAAAGTCACTCTAACCGATGGCAAGGACGACGAGTGCCTTCAGGCAGAGCGTCTTGTTGCACCCGGCCAGACCGGGGTTTACGACCGTTACTACCAGTGCTACAAAAACTTTGATGAACGGCAAGCCCAAGGGCGTCATTTTGTCTGCCGCATTAAAGTCAGTTCACGCAAGACGGTATTGCGAACCAATGCTGTCGGACCTGACAGCCACGTGCTTTATGGTGCCGTAGTCCTGCTCGGAACCAAAGAGCTTTCCGAACAAACCGCCTCGAACACGCTTAAGTCCTTCTTACGGCGCACAAAAGCCCACAACATTATAAAATTCCGCAAACTCAAACAAATATGATAAAATCAATCCACAGACCTTTTCAGAGAGAATTTGTCTGGTATGCTTTTTCGATAACCTACATCCCAGCGTGCAGGATTAATAATGCAGACAGCTTGTGATATTTTTGACAGAAAGCATATCCGCACACTCTTCCTCCTGTTCCTGCTGATTTTTTCTTGCGCACCCTCAATCTTTTCTGCGAATGACACCAAATTAAATATTGCCATCATCGCTTACGATACTCAGTTTCTCGAGGCACAAATTGGTCTTAAAGACGGGCTGAAAAACCTCGGCTATTTTGAGGATATCAACATCAGTTTTACCACATACAATCTGAAGAAAGATCTGTCCTCGATTCCTTCCATCATTGAAAACCTGAGGCAGAATGGCTGTGAGCTGATCATGACAGTCACAACTCCCGTGACACTGGCAGTCAAAAAAGCCCAGAAAGACACAACTCAGATTCCCGTTGTCTTCACAATGGTCGCAGATCCTCTGGGCGCCGGAATTGTGACAAGCTTGACCAAACCGGCTGGATTCATGACCGGTATTGCTTATAACGCGTTTAAGATCATGCCGAAAAAGCTGGAACTATTCAGGGAAGCATTCCCCACATTGACGAAACTCGCTATCTTTTACAATCACGATGAAGAGTGGCTCAACCAGCCGGTAAAAACATTTCTCCTCCCGGCAGCGAAGCAACTGGGTTTTGAAATAACAGCCTACCACATTTGTAAACACACCAATTTTGATAAAATTATGCAGTCATTTAAACCCGAGATTGAGGGGATTTTCATGGTCCCAGATCCATTGTCAATTTCTGTGTTCCCCAATCTTGTGAACCTGTCACGCCAACAGAATATACCGCTGATGGTTATCGACAATTCACTCCTCACAAAAGGGGGAGTTATCGGGTACAGTCCGACGTTTTTTACCGTTGGACAGCAGGCCGCTTCGCTTGTCTCAAAAATTCTCAAAGGCACTCCTGCTGGAGATCTGGCGGTTCAAACCACAAAAAGTATTCAACTGGCCGTTTCACTGCGAGAAGCCAATAAGCTTCAGATCGTAATCCCCGAAACTTTTCTTCGTCAGTGCGATCTGATTTTACGATGAAATTAAATCTGTTCTACAAGATCTTTTTTGCCTTTCTTGCCATTGCCCTGATACCGGTTCTGGTGGGGGGAAAACTGTTTACGTCGACACTTGAGGATCACCTGCAACAAAGTATCTATAACGAATCACAAATAACCCTGCATAAAAATGCGACCTTGATCTGTCGTACGGTAGAAAACCTTGATAGAATCCTCAAGACAACAGCAAAATACCTGATCGTTGCCCCAGAGGACAGGGAGACTCTTCGCTGGATTTATCGACTCCACCCGGAAATTGATAAAATTGTCGAAGTCGATATTCATGGCATCATTCTAAATGCAATTTCCCGCTATGAATTTCTCCCACCGGGGGCAAAGCTCATCGACTGCAACCCGGCACAACTTGACCACGCAATCATCCGCTTTGAAAACTGGGCAGACGAACCGAACATTTGCTTTAAAAATCCAATAAAATCTCTCAGCAGTGGTAAACATGTCGGGGCACTTTTTGCCAAAGCCAACGTTCACAACCTTTTTCAGGAAATTATCCGTGATCAAAAAAATGATCATATCCAGTTTCTGGTCAATGCTAACAACAATACCGTTGTTTTTCATCCAGACTTCAATCTTGTCCTTAGTCAACAATCGGCGGTAGAACTCCCAATTGTTAAAAAGCTTCACACTACAAAAAATCTGGTTCATTCAATTTATTTTGATTTTTCCGGGGATAAAGTTGTCGGAACAGCAATTCCGGTTCCCGGGACACCCCTCTATTTAATTGATGAAATTTCGTATCAAAAAGCATTCTTGCTGCTCACAACCTACAAGCAGCTGATCCGTAAAGTTGTCTGGATCAGTATCGGTTTCATTCTCCTTTCGGCCTTTCTCGCTAGCCGAAGCATCACAACCCCGGTCAGTAAACTTCTTGCCGCAACAAAGAAAATAGAGGACGGTGATTTAGACACTCCCCTTCCGGAACCAACTTGTTTCTTCCCCGATGAAATTACCGGTTTTAGCCGTCGATTCAAGACAATGATAGAAGCTCTAAAGCACGATCGGGTCAGGCGTGATGAAGCCATCAAGATCGAGCAGGAGATGCAGGAAAAACTCCATCAGGCACAGAAGATGGAAACAATTGGCCTGCTGACCGGTGGAGCGGCTCATGATTTAAATAACATTCTCTCTGGAATCATCGGCTACCCGGAACTTATCCTGCGCAAACTTCCGGAGGATAGTCCGCTGCGACCCTCCATTGAAGCGATTCGACAATCAGGAGAAAACGCCGGTGCTATCGTTGCCGACCTTCTCACTGTGTCACGCGGTGTTGCTGCCCCGCACCAATTATGTAATCTCAATCAAATTGTCAGGGAATATCTTGAATCCCCCGAATGGAAAACTCTCCGCAAACAGCATGCAAACTTAGTCGTGACCCTCGAACTACACGACGGCCTTCGGAACAACACCGGATCGATTATTCATATCAAAAAATCCCTGATGAATCTGGTCACAAATGCGGTGGAATCCCTTGAAGGGAATGGTTCTGTCCTGATTAAAACAGAAAATCGAGTCATAAAGTCCAAATTGGCAGAAGAACTTGACATCCCAGCCGGTGAGTATGTCGTTTTACAGGTATCCGATGATGGCAGTGGAATCCCTAAAGAAGATCTCGCCCGTATCTTCGAGCCCTTTTTCACTAAAAAAGTGATGGGACGCAGTGGCACCGGGTTGGGATTAACAATTGTCGCCAATACGGTTCAGGATCACAATGGCGGGATGAAGGTGGAAAGTGGGGCGGATGGAACAACTTTCAAACTCTTTTTCCCGGCAACGACCGACGAAGAGATAACAACTGAAGAAAAGGCATCCCCTTCTGAAATCAGAGGGAACAACGAACGCATCCTCGTTATTGATGATATTCCCCAGCAACGTGAGCTGGCAAAGCAGATTTTGTCTGAGCTCGGATATCATGTAGATACCGTAGCCTCAGGCGAAGAAGCCGTCCTCTTTCTAAGAAAACACACGGTTGATCTGCTTATTCTCGATATGATCATGGACCCGGGAATCAGCGGCTACGAAACATACAAACAGATCATTGCCATCAATTCCCAACAAAAAGCAATCATCGCAAGTGGTTTCGCTGAAAGTTCTGACGTGAAAAAAACTCTCGAACTTGGAGCGGGTGCGTTTATCCAGAAACCATACAACATATCAACAATTGCAGCCGCAGTGAATGAAGTCCTGAGTAGTTAAAACGTCCATATTGGCACCAGGACGACAAGACATTCTGATCACAATCTGATATTCTCAAAATTACCCGCACAAACGAAAAAACCATTGACTCTACAAAAGAGATTCGCTATTAGTACGTGTTCTGAATTTGACTCAAAAGATAAAGCTAAGAGGAGTAACGATATGCAGTGCCAAACGGTTCTTGCCGGTACCGAGTGTAGTTTCTGGAAAAAGTCTGGTTGTATTGCCCCTAACGGCAGCTGCCAGGTCATTGTTGAAGAATGTCAGGGTTGCGATAGAATTGCCAAAGGAACTATCGGTGATGTCTGTACTGCGTATCCTGATCCTGCCGCGAAATGGGCCAATGGTCTGTGCAACTTTGCAACTCATAAGAAGGTTGACCTCAAGACTGATGATGTCCGCGTCAACCCACTTAAAGCTGCAAAACGTGCTGCTGCCGGTCGGTAATCAACTGCCAGACCCAAAACAATACGACAACAGAAAAGGCTACCGAAATATTTCGGCAGCCTTTTCTGCTTTAACCACGAAGCCTTTTTCCCGAGCTCAATCACACTGCATGGAGCTGCCGATAGTGGCGATCATGTCTCCCACCTGGAAAACCAGATCGGCAGGGGGATTGGCAATAAAACCACCTTCCCTCAGAACCCCCACAACGGAGGCTCCGGTGTTTTTACGAACATCAACTTGACGCAGAGTGCGACCAACCAGTGGGCTTTCCTCACTTAACTCTTCCCAGTTTAACTCCAGCGAATCGCGGGCCTTCTGAAGCAAACGGATATTAGCCAACCCAATTTGCGCAGCAGACAGTTGCTGATAATGATCCTGACGGGCAGCATCGGTAAATTTTTGAATAATTGGCACTGGGATGCTTAAATTCAACAAAACTTGGCGTGCTATTTCCAATCCCCCTTCCAACTCAGGTCGGATGACCATATAAACCCCATCTGCATAAAGTGCTTCCATTTGTTCAGCTCCGACTGAACGCACAATAATATTCAAATCGGGATAATGTTGACGCACAAAATGGACGATAGCTTCAGTTGTCGAGATGTGAGGGATAGTTATCAAAAGCTGCTTCGCCTCCGCCAGATTTGCAGCCTCCAGGACAACCGACTGAGCAGCATCACCATAGATCGCAGAATAACCACTCTGTTGATATTCCTCTATATTTCGATGCTCCAGATCAATGATAACAAAGGGGACTTCCAACTGCGCCAAAATATGTGCTACGTGGCACCCGACTCGCCCTCCTCCGGCGATAACGATGTGTTCGTGTAAGCCATCCTGCGGGATATTGATTGATTCCAAAAGTTCTTTTTTTATGTAGCGGCGTTTCAACCCGTAAAGTGGCACGGTCAGGGCAGAAACCAAAGGTGTGAGTAACATACTGATAATTGTCGCCGATAAGACATAAGAATACTGCTGCAGGTTAAGAAAACCGCCATCTACTCCCACTCGTCCCAAGACAAAAGAAAACTCACCGATCTGGAACATGCCCAGACCAACCGCCAGAGGAATAACATTACCGTAGCCGAAACTCCGCACAATACCAGCCAGAATCAGACTCTTGCCGATTGCGACCAGCAACACCAGCTGCAGA
>JAMOPE010000455.1 GCA_027064785.1 Geobacteraceae bacterium | reverse complement strand
GGGCTGGAATGAACCATCAGCACACGAAACAACTTCACCGGCAGCATCGATCCCCGGAGTATGAGGGAAGTTGCGCGTCACCCCCGGATTCCCGACCGCCGAAAGGGCATCCTTGAAATTGAGAGAAGAGTAATGAACCTTGACAACCAGATCCCCTGCGGGAAGGTCATCGAGAGAACGGGTCACAATCGAACGATTGAAAACTTTCTTTTCGGGTTGTTCTACCAATAGTGCTTTAAATTCCATGGTCTTTTGACCTCCTTATAAGGGGACTTAAGTATAAAACCTGAAAAACTTTAACGGAGAGGCGTAAAAGATGTAGGAGAAAGCAGACCGATAATAAAAACCCTCTCCTTCTCAGCGACTCTCCGTTGAAAAATTTAATCCTTAACCGCCTTGATCACCACAAATGCCCCCTCACCAAAACCGTCACGCACCGCATGTTTGTCGGCATCTGGAATCAGAGTCTGCTTCACCTCACTCTGACCAAACCCGGAGGTTTGAAGATGATCAAGTACCTGCTGTGCTGAAAAGAATGTTGCCTGCTGATAAAACCTGCTTTTATGACGATTGTGCAGATATTTCTGCCCCAGCTCACTGTCAACATCAACAAAACCGACGATGATCGAACCACCGGGGACGAGAACCCGCAACGCTTCCTGAAATGATTTGACGATGTCATCAACAAAGCAGATGGTTGTTACCATCAGGACAAAATCGAATTGATCAGCAGAAAAAGGGAGGGCTTCAGCGACACCGGAATGAACGTCGATCCCGAGCTTCTTCGCTTTAGCCGCCATTTGTGCTGAGGGTTCGACCCCGATCTTGATCCCCAGTGGAACAGCAAATTTCCCCGAGCCGACACCCACTTCCAGCCCCTGAGCCGGAGACGCCGGTAGCTGCTGCATAACCGCTTTTAGCTCAGCGGCATAGGCTTCGCTGTTTTTATCGAACCAATCATCGTAAGCATCACTATGATTTTCAAATGCATCTATTCTGGGCACAACAGCTCCTATAAGATAAAAAGAACATTTTTTTGAGTATACCACCACCGAAACTCAACCACAAAGGTTACGTTTGCAGCAAGCCGTTCTGTTGACTTGCTGAAGAAATGACAATAGAGTTCGATCTCACCTTTTATCCGGGAACCCAATGAGAAAACTTGCCAATATTTTGCTGTTTTTATTTGTTCTGACGGCAGCACTGACTATTGTTAATGAGCTGCAACGCCCTCTCTTTGACCTGCAATTTGTGTCTAGTCTGGGGCAGATCAGCTGGTTGATGTGCCTGGCAACAGGAACTGTGGTTTATATCGGGCTGGGATTCAACCGCCATCTACCAAAAACAATCCTGATCCCACTGTTTATCTGGATGGCGTGGCGACTCCTCGACTACTGGCCGCTGGAAAACTTGGCGGGTGACCATTACCGTCTTTATGCCGCAGACGCACAGTTGATCCTCGGACTGATCGTCCTGAAATTAAACAAAGTTCGCAATCATAAAAGTATCGTCCTGATCTCCAACCAGTTTCGCGGGACTGCTTTCAGCGGACGGCGATTTCTTGCCTTTTGCCTGATCAGTCTCCCGATTATTCCAATAGCACTCCTGCTGGGAAGTTATTCACTTGTTGGTCAGGTCATTGATGACGGAACCGCCGGATTTGTTCGGCTGAAGCCTGACGGGCTCTATCTGACCGAAAAGACTTATCGGCAGGGAGAAAAACAGATCCGCCTGACCGGAATGATTCACCTTGGTGAAGAAAATTTTTATTCGGGATTGATCGATTCGATCAGTGGCTCCCGTACTTTGATTCTGGCAGAGGGGGTCAGTGATGAAAAGGGGCTGTTAAGGCAGCGTTTCAGCTACGGTAAGATCGCCGATATTCTCGGACTTGAGTCGCAGGAAAAGATCTCATTTCCCGGCCGTATCATTGAAAGTTTCGATGAAGCGGAAGCCACCCAACCCGAAACTCCCGATATTTTACGGGCAGATATCGATCTAAGCCAGTTTGATCCCCGCACCCTTGAGGTGCTCGATGCTCTGGCAAAATATGTCCTCGACAGCGATTCACTTGTCGCGGGATATGCAAAATTTAACCGCTGGGCAGAAGAACACGTCACGAATGATATCAATGAAATTGTCATGAACGATCTGGTGGAAAAACGAAATCGCTCGGTTTTAAGCTATCTCCCCAGGGCACTGGAAAAATATGACACCGTGATTATTCCGTGGGGGGCATTGCACATGAAAGGGATCGAAGAGCAGGTTAAAAAGGGTGAGTTTCAACTTGAAAAGAGTCTCAGCCGCCGCAGTATCGATATCTGGAAGTTACCGTATCGGAAGCTGTTGAAGAGTATGATGGGGACAACGGACGAGAGAGAGGGAAGGCACACCGCCGGTGGGAGATGGAACCCACCTCCCACACCGAATTAACACGACATCAGGAATGTAAATTGTGATTCCACTGATCAATGGCTTCCTCGAGAGTATCTGCAGAAGCAAGCCGCTCACATGAATTATTTGTACAATAGACCATCCAGTGACTACTGGGGGCATATTCACACGGCCCGAAAATTTTGACCTGCCCGCCACAACGACACGGTGCGGCCTCTTTAATATTAACAGCTTCCATAACAAACCCTTCCTTTCCTAACCGGGCTGGTCAAGCCGCCCAGGTATAATCATCACTTTCAACACATTCACTTTGCCCCTGCAAAAAAGACGACAGCTGAGTATCGGTCACCAGTTCAGCATGACCGTGGTTAACCGACCAGCTGCTGCCACAAATAGAACATTCAATCAAGCCTTCATTGAATTGATCTGTTTTCATATCAATACTTCTTTGCTCATAATCACCACAGATTGGACATCGCATAACTCGCTCCTTTTTTATTATCTGATATAGTTTTATTTACCTTAACAGTGATTACAATCTTACTCCTTTTTTCTGCTTTGTCAAATAAAAATATCTATTTTTCTTTTAAATAACGGGTAGTTACAGCCCACAGCATTCTACTCTACATACTTATAGTTTATTTTTTGCGTTTTATAGTTTCTCAAATGGCGCAAAAAAAATTACAAATAATTGTTTCTATTAAAGAAATCGCGATAAACCAAGGTTATAAAATTAGAGAGATTTTAAGCGGAGGAGTTCAGAAAGAATTTCATGGTCTTTAAAAAAGTGGGCGCATATTGGTTCAACTATGCTTCGACGGCACTGATCCCGGCTAAATATCCTGTCGACCAGCACGCTTGTAAATTATATCCACCCGTCGGGGCATCGAGATCGACCATCTCCCCGGCAAAGTAAAGGTTATTTATCTTTTTTGAGCGCATTGTCCGCATATCGATATCTTTGAGGGAGACACCACCGGACGTAATAATGGCTTTCCTGAAGCCACCAACACCAGTGACAGTCAGCTCAAGACTCTTGAACAATGACAGCAACGTGCTGCGTTCCTGCTTCGTGATCGAATGACATTTCTTTTCGGGAGAGATCTGCGACAAACGGATGAATAATGGAATCATATCCTTCGGTAACAGACCGGCAAGGGAATTTCGGAAATCACGATTACTGTGGACCGCGAGCTCACGCTGAAGACGTTTATCAAAAAGTTCGGCGCTGACCGCCGGTTTCAGGTCAAGAAGCAGCGTCACCTTCCCACGCTTTAACGCATCCCGAATTGCCGCACTCATATCGAGGATAATCGGGCCACCAATCCCGGCAGCAGTAAAAAAAGCTTCTCCAAAACGATCCGTCACCACCCTGCCGTTGTGCTGCAATGCGATATGGACATTTTTAAGATTGAAATCGGACAAATCAGCCGTCCACGCTTCAGCCAGTTGCACCGGAACCAATGCCGGCTCAGGTGCCACAAGGGCATGACCTGTCCTTTTTGCCCAGCGGTAGCCGTCGCCATTGCACCCCGTTTCGGGGTACGACAACCCACCTGTGGCAATAATGTATTGATCGGCTGAGAACGCCTCCGAAGCCGTTTCAATCGCAACAATTTTCTGGTCAGCAAAGAGAATCTGCTTCACCGGAGATGAAGTTCGCAACTCGACACCTGCCTCTTGAATAAAACGATCCAATACCTTCTGGACATCACCAGCAGACCCCTTTGCGGGGAAGATCCGTCCGCCCCGCTCAACCTTGAGAGGCAACCCGCGTTGCTCAAAAAAATTAACGGTATCGGCAACCCCAAAGGCGTAGAGTGCTGTCAACAGTGCTTTGCCATTCCGACCGAAGACTTCGCTGAAACGGCGTGGATCGTCTTCATCGTGAGTAACATTACAGCGCCCCTTCCCGGTCATCAGGAGTTTTGCCCCGCAGTGACGATTTTTTTCCAGCAACAGCACCGATGCTCCCTGCTGTGCCGCAAAACCTGCTGCAAACATCCCCGCCGGGCCACCGCCAATCACGATAACATCATATTTTTTCACTGGGAGGCCCCCCGCCGGATGCCGTAAACAGAAGCCAGATAATGTAAATATTCGGGATCTTCACACATACTCTTTCCCGGTTCATCAGATATTTTTGCGACTGGGCGCCCATTAGCTGCCACCAGCTTGATCACCATATCAAGATGTTGATTCCCGACATCGTTGGTCAGATTGGTGCCAATACCGAATGAAACTCTGGTGCGCCCCTTGAAATGGTGATAAATCTTCAGCATCTGCTGGAAATTGAGGCCATCACTGAAAACCATCGTCTTCGTCAATGGATCAATTCCCATCTGCTGGTACATGCTAATCGCCTTTTCGCCCCAGACAAACGGCGAACCGCTGTCGTGGCGCAAGCCATCGTACAGCTTACCAAAATAGGGGTCGGAGAAATCACGAACAAAGGAATCCATCGAATAGCAATCGGTCAGAGCAATTCCCAATCGACCGCGATATTCACGCACCCACCCTTCGAGTGCCGCTTTCTGTGCATCAGATAAACGAGTCACCGCCTGCCAGCATTGAAACCATTCATGCGCCATCGTTCCGATCGGCATCAGTTTAAGAGTGCGGGCAAAGTGGATATTGCTGGTTCCAGAAAAGTGGTCGGGGAGCTGTTGGTTCAGGGTGACAAGAACCTCTTCCTGCCACGCTTTACTGGCACGCCGACGCGTCCCGAAATCGGCAAAGGAGAATCCATCCAGGTCGTCATATTGTTGAAGAAGCGATATCTTCTCAGCCAGCTTTTCACGGGCAATAGCAAGATCAATCCCGTCAAAATTATGGATGGTATGGAGCTCGCTAATAATCGCCAGTGAATAAATTTCCATCAAAGTGACGTGGATCAATGGGCCGCGAAAACGC
>JAMOPE010000454.1 GCA_027064785.1 Geobacteraceae bacterium | reverse complement strand
TTTCCTTCTTCTGCCTGGAGGATGTCGAGCATTGTAATCTCACTTGGATCTTTTGCCAGCAGGAAACCACCCCCAACTCCCCGTTGGGAGCTGACAATTCCAGCTTTGATCAGAGGCTGTAGAATTTTTGTCAAAAAAGCCGGAGTTACCTCCTGGGTACGGCAAATATCCTTTTTCAGGACGATATCGTCTTTGGGCTGCTGTGCTAGAAAAATAACTGTTCTGACAGCGTACTCAGTTGCACGTGTAATAACCACTTCGGGCCTCCTAAAGATAACTGTTCAGGTGATAAATACACGGAAGCGCGATTGTTGTCAATGCCATCTTTTTCCCTTTTCCTGAGATATGGTTGCTTGACAGTCGATTCCTCCGGTTGCATCATCACTGCTATGGATAAAGTTTTAGCTAGGAACAGCGAGGAAAACCGGCAGGTTGTCGGCCGCTTCGCCCCCAGTCCGACCGGGCCGCTTCACTTCGGGACGCTGGTCGCAGCGTTGGGGAGTTATTTGTTGGCAGCCCATTGCGGTGGTCGCTGGTTGCTCAGGGTTGAGGATCTTGATCCTCCACGGGTGATTGCCGGTTCTGCCGATGACATGTTGCGACTTCTGGAACAACTGGGGTTTGAATGGGATGGCGATGTCGTTTATCAGAGCCACCGCTCAGAACGCTATCGGCAGGTTCTGGATCAATTGCGAAGTCGGGGGCAGGTTTTTGATTGTAACTGTACCCGTCGCGAAATTCTGGCAAGTGCACCTCATCCCGGAGAGGAAGGGATGGTTTATCCCGGAACCTGTCGTGACGGGATGAAAGGGGGGCGCAGCGAACGGGCCGTTCGGTTGCGGGTGACTGATGATGTCATCTGTTATCATGATGGGATCTTTGCTGATCAGAGTCAGAACCTTGAAAGGGAGGTGGGGGATTTTGTGTTGCACCGGTCTGACGGTTTATTTGCCTATCAACTGGCGGTTGTCGTCGATGATATCGACAGCGGTGTGACTCAGGTCGTGCGGGGGGCCGATCTTCTATCTTCAACGCCCCGGCAGATCTATCTGTATCGTTGTTTAAATGAAGCTGTTCCCGAATATTATCACTTGCCATTGGCGTTTGGTGAAAACGGTAAAAAACTCAGCAAAAGAAATGGTGATTTCGGGGTTGTCACGGTTGAGAATGGTGCGCAAATGCTCTGGCGTGCCCTCGATTTTCTTGGACAGCAGCCACCAGCGGAATTATCTGCTACACTTCCAGCTGAATTGCTTTGCTGGGGACGCAATAATTTTTCGGTGGCGGCAATTCCAGCTGAAAATCGGCAGGTCGAATTCTAACCCTTTCGCGGGGGTGAATCTTTTGTTATTTTTGAGTTATTTCGACTTGCGGAAAACAATTCTCAGGAGGCTTAAAATGAAAAAGTGGTTGGTGTGCGGTATTGCTGCTGTCTTTCTATTTGGTTGTGCCGGCGGGTCCTATCGTATTTCTAAAAAGGAGTATCAGGCCCGGGTTCAGGTTCTTGGGGTTCTTCCGTTGCTGGTCGATTACAATAGTTCGGTCAATTATCCGCAGAAAGAGGCTCTTTATGACCTTCTGTCTCGTTCCGCTGCCGGTAAACACGAATTTCTGATGAAGCAGTTGAGGGAGAAAAAGGGCTATTTTGATGTCCGACTTCTCTCGGTCAACCCCGAATTAACAGCACTCTCTCTGCTGAGTGGCGGAAGCACTCATGACGAGTCGGGTTTCCCGACCGGGTACGCTTTTGATGCTGCGACGGTTGCAGAGATGGCTCGTCAGAATGTTGTTGACGCTATTCTCGTCGTCGTTTTCTCCGGTGAGAGGGTCGAGGAGGTGCGTCGTTCACGGACCAAGCTGGAAACACTGAAAACCCGTTATAGTGATATCCGAGCGACAGCTGCCGTGATTGATCGCAACGGTGAAGTCCTCTGGCAACTGGCTGGTCCTGAAAGTTTCCAGGCGTTAGTTCTCCAGTATCCCGACTTCGACGAGGCTTATTACAATAAAACTGATCTCGTCCGGGTGAAAAATATCAGCTTGGCAGGGATTGAGCGAGTTCTCGATGAACCCCCCGATAAAAATGGCAATAAAAAATTGCCGGAGATGTATCGTAACCTGTTTTCCGAGATTGTTTCGGGAATCAGCCCCGGGATTCTCGAGTCTTTGCACTAAAGTGATAGAGAAGCACACTTTTAATGGTTTCGGTGTTGACACCATGCGGCAAAGCGGGTAAAAGCGAACTTAGTGAATAACTTTGAAGCACCTACCCGCTCTGTTTCTTGCTGATGCAGGTTGGAAAATATAAAATTCCTCGAAATAATTTCTGATAAAACCACTCAATATATTGCTACCCGAAAAAAGAGTTAATAATAATAACTGATATTTTGCCCGCCTTGTTTCTATCTGTTTGTCTGCTGAGAGCAGCGGGATAATTCTGTACGAAAGCCGATTAACTTGAATAATGGAAAACTAGACCGTTTTATTCCCCCCTTTGATTTGCAGAAAACCTGTTCCGGTTTCTGCGTATGCCCCGGATCCGGGGTTGGAGATCCTTTATGAACCTGAAAGACCTGAAGAAAACAAAAATTACAGAACTGATCGAATTTGCCAAAGAACTTGGTTTGGAAGAGATTGGCGGAATGCGTCGCCAGGACCTGATCTATTCGATTCTGAAAGCAACGGCCGCACAAAAGAAAGCCATCTACGGTGAAGGGGTGTTGGAAATCCTTCCCGATGGATTCGGCTTTTTGCGAGCGCCTGACGCCAACTATCTTCCAGGTCCTGATGATATCTATATTTCGCCGTCACAGATTCGTCGTTTCGCGTTGCGAACCGGTGATACTGTTGCTGGACAGATTCGCCCGCCAAAAGAGGGCGAGCGCTATTTTGCTCTGCTGAAAGTTGCTGAAGTCAACTTTGAAGATCCGGCAAAGATGCGTGAAAAGACCTTCTTCGATAATCTGACACCGCTGTTTCCGAATGAGCGACTGATTCTTGAGACCACTCCCGATAATCAGGCAACCCGGGTTATTGACCTGGTTTCACCCATCGGCAAAGGGCAGCGTGGTCTGATTGTTGCACCGCCACGAACCGGTAAGACAGTGTTGCTGCAGAATATTGCCAACTCAATCACTGCAAACCATCCCGAAGTTTACCTGATTGTTTTGCTGATTGATGAGCGGCCTGAAGAGGTCACCGATATGCAGCGTAATGTGGATGGAGAAGTTATCTCTTCAACTTTCGATGAGCCGGCCAACCGTCACGTCCAGGTGGCCGAGATGGTTATCGAAAAAGCCCGCCGACTGGTCGAGCACAAGCGCGATGTTGTTATCCTGCTCGATTCGATTACCCGTCTGGCGCGTGCCTATAACACGATTATCCCATCCAGCGGCAAGATCCTGTCGGGTGGTGTCGATGCTCATGCTCTGCATAAGCCAAAGCGCTTTTTCGGTGCTGCACGGAATATCGAAGAGGGTGGTAGCCTGACGATTATTGCGACTGCCCTGATCGATACCGGTAGCAAGATGGATGAAGTTATCTTTGAGGAATTCAAAGGAACCGGTAATATGGAGCTCCACCTCGATCGTCGTCTTGCAGATAAGCGGACCTTCCCGGCAATGGACATCAACCGTTCCGGAACCCGGAAAGAGGACCTGTTGCTTGCCCCTGATCAACTGCAACGCATCTGGTTGCTCCGGCGGGTCCTGTCATCGATGAACACCGTCGATACGATGGAGTTCCTGCTTGAGAAAATGGCAGAAACCAAGACGAATCAGGAATTTCTCGACTCGATGAATCAATAACATGGCGTTGCCAAAATAGCACCCGGCGGCGTTGTCAGATACTTCCAAGACCTCGACATACATGGGTATGTCTTCGCCCTTGAAAGTTCTGCTGCCTTGCTGGACACGATTTTGACTTAGCCATGGGAGTAAATATCGGGCGCGTTGAATGATTCTACTTGCTCCAGACAGCCAAAAATGCTATTTAGCTGGTTTGTTTGACGCAAATACTATAGGTCTGTACAAAAGCCAGGCCGCCAAGGGAGAAAGATCATGAAAGAAGGAATCCATCCGGCATACGAAGTATGCCCTGTTCGTTGTGACTGCGGGAACACTTTTGAGACCCGCTCGACTCTCGGCAAGGAAATTCACACCGAAATTTGTTCTGCGTGCCATCCGTTTTACACCGGAAAGCAGAAGTTGATTGATACCGCTGGTCGGATCGAACGCTTCCGCAAAAAGTACGCCCAGAAATAAACGGGTAGAATTGAAAAAAGCGGCCCGTCGGGGCCGCTTTTTTTTTGCTTGCAACCTGAAACAGCGGGTGGGAACGAAGCAACTGTTCACCTCTTTGGGTATAACTGAAAGATCATCATGTTTAATAATCTTGAAGATGTTGTTGATCGCTTTCGTGAAGTCGAGGGACTCCTCTCCGATCCGGCGATTATTTCTGATCAGAAGCGTTACCGTGGTCTTGCCAAGGAACACGCTGATCTGAGTGGAGTTGTCGCTGTCTATAACAACTACAAACAGGTTTGCGGTGATATCGAAGGTAACCGTGAGCTGCTTCAGGATAATGATCCCGAGATGAAGGAGCTTGCCAAGGCAGAGCTTCCTGAACTTGAGGAACAGCAGAAAGAACTGGAAGAAAAGCTGCGCCTGTTGTTGTTGCCGAAAGATCCCAACGACGACAAGAATATTATCCTCGAAATCCGTGCCGGAACCGGTGGCGACGAAGCTGCATTGTTTTCAGCCGACCTGTTCCGTATGTATAACCGCTACGCTGATCGCAATGGCTGGAAGGTTGAGCTGATGAGCGCATCGGAGACTGATGGCGGCGGTTTCAAAGAGGTTATCGCCCTGATTAGTGGTGAGCGGGTCTATTCCCGCCTCAAGTTTGAAAGTGGCACCCACCGTGTCCAGCGAGTCCCTGATACCGAAACACAGGGGCGGATTCATACTTCAGCGTGTACCGTTGCGGTCCTTCCCGAAGTTGAGGATGTTGATATCGAAATCAACCCCGCTGATTTGCGGATTGACCTCTATCGGGCATCGGGAGCGGGTGGCCAGCATGTCAATAAAACCGAATCTGCGGTACGCCTGACACACATTCCGACCGGGGTTGTTGTTTCGTGTCAGGACGGAAAATCGCAGCATAAAAATAAGGCGCAGGCACTTAAAGTTCTTAAGTCACGGATCTATGATCAGATGCATGCCGATCAGCAGGCTGAAATGGCAGCCGATCGAAAGAATCAGGTCGGTAGCGGTGATCGAAGCGAGCGGATTCGCACTTATAATTATCCGCAGGGGCGGTGCACC
>JAMOPE010000453.1 GCA_027064785.1 Geobacteraceae bacterium | reverse complement strand
CAGGTGCCCGGCGGGCTGTCGAAAGCCGTAATCAGCGGATCGGAGTGATCGGAACGGAAGGGACCATCAATAGCGGTCGCTATCCTGAAGCGATTCGCTCGCTGCTCCCTTCTGCACAGATTGTTTCAGCAGCCTGTCCGTTGTTTGTTCCGTTAGCTGAAGAGGGTTGGGCAAATCACGAAATTTCGCGATTAACCGCACTCGAGTATTTGCAACCCTTGATGGCTGCCGATATTGATACCCTGGTCCTCGGCTGTACCCATTATCCGTTGTTGAGTGAGACGTTGCAGCAGGTGCTCGGTGCAGAGGTTGTCTTAGTTGATTCAGCAACCGAAACGGCTAAAGCGGTGCAGCAGGTTTTTCAGCAGAATGGATTGGATCATCCCGGGCAGGGAGGTCGCCGAGACTTTTTTGTGACCGATGTCCCAACCCGGTTTGAGCGGGTCGGCCGAGCGTTTCTCGGTAGCAGCCTGGGGCATGTTGAACAGGTTCAAATTGATTAATCCCGGTGTGTGAGGGTCTATGAAGAAAATCATATTAGGATTATTGGGAATTCTGCTGGTCGGAGTCCTTGCCGGCTATGGGATCGGCTGGTTTCTTCAGCAGCCGCAGCAGGATGTTGAAAACGTGCGGATTGCGATTCAGAAAGAAATTCCGATGCGCGGGGTGCAACTCTATTTCACTGCTTCAGAAGGGACATTTCTGTTGCCGGAAACCCGTGATATCCCAATTTGTGATGATGATAGTCGTTGTATCAGAAATCTATTGAATGGACTGATTGAAGGCTCGCAGCTGGGCAGCGTTGCCATTTTGCCAAAAGAGACTAAAATTCTCGGTATCGATATTGAGAATGATCTTGTCAGGGTTAACTTTTCCCGTCAATTGATCGATTTTCATCCGGGGGGCAGTTTGTCTGAGTTGCTCACGGTTTATGGTCTGATTAATACTCTGAACGAAAATTTCCCCTATATTCGGCAACTGCAGATCCTTGTTGATGGTGAAATTCGCCAGACATTAAAAGGTCATGTGCGGATTGATCAGCCTGTCTACGCTGATTACAGTTTCAATCAGCCGCCACTCAATATTGTTTCGACTACCGACTCTGCAGAAGACGGACTCAGCATTGAGAAAATCCTTGAAGATGCCAGTTCGACTGAAGATAATTGAAATAGTCCGGTGGAAACTTTGCGTGACCGGCAGTTTATCGCTACACTGAATGACTACTTGTTGCTTGAGGAATAGCCATGATCGTTGGATTTAATCATAACGTCACATATCGCGGGGTCGGATTTCACGTCCAGACAGAGGACAGTGGCATTAAAAGTCCCCAGCTGATAACGCTGCTTTATCATGGTGGTACGATTATCTCATCGCAAAAAACAACGTATGCCGATATTATCAAGGTTGATAATCTTGAACAGATTGTTGAGGAACTAGCAAAAGAACAGCATAAAGGGATGTTGCGTCGACTGACCGGTGGGGAGTTTGATGAGCGGATTGCCCAGTTTGGAATTACCCTGAATCCTGCCGCAGCGAAGCCGGTTGCTCCCCCGGAACCAGAAATTAAACCGGAGACACCAGTGACTCCCGAGTCTGTTGCTGTCGAAGATCCTGTTCCACCATCTCCTCCGCTTGAAAAGTCTCCTGTCGATATCCCGGGTTCTGAGTCAGTAATCATTGTTGAAGAGCCGATTATCGATAAGTTCCGCAAGACGAAAACTTCGAATGAACCAAGCCTTGATGAATTAATCTATGCATATCTGACAGCCGGGCAATAACACCGGTTTGGTCAGGACGGAGTCACGGCTTGATCTCTCTCCTTGTCCATATCATGCAGGTAGAGGGTCTGGCTGGGGAACGCAATTTCTAGCCCAAGCTCCTCCAGTTTTTCCATAATTTTCAGGCAGACATCCTCCCGTGCATCCAGATATTCACCCCAGACGGTACTGGTCGTGAAGCAGTAAACCATGATGTCGAGAGATGAAGCTCCGAAGTCGGTGAAGTTAACGAGGAAGAAGTCCTGATGGATCGCCGGATGTTCTCTGAGCAGCTGCTTGATTGCTGCGACAGCTTCGCGCATCTGTTTTGGTGTAGCGTCGTAGGTGACACCGACAGTGAGCTTGATGCGGCGTTTTGGCATCTGACTGAAATTGTCGATCGACATATTCATCAGGACGCTGTTGGGGACGGTGATCATTGTTTTAGAAAACGTTCTGATGCGGGTCGAGCGAAAGCCGATTTCCTCGACGACCCCTTCCATATCTCCCGCTTTGATCCAGTCCCCGATAGTAAACGGGCGATCGAGCAGAATCATAATGGAACCGAAGATATTTGACAGACTGTCTTTTGCTGCCAATGCGACGGCTAAACCACCAAGCCCCAGTGACGCGAGTAATCCAGATATCGAATAGCCCAGATTCTGCACCAGAAACATAAATGCCAGGACGACGATAAAAATCCGTAGAGTTTTACGGATGAACGGGACCAGATGATCATCGAGGGTCGATTCGGTTTTCTTTGCCCAGTGGTGGAGCCAGTGCTCCAGCAGTGAGACCATATTGTAACAGCCCCAGGCAATATTAAACATGAACAGCCCTTGAACAATGTTTTGCCCCAAATGTGCAAGATCGACCGGTTTACTTGGCAATTGCAGGATAATCAGAGCGATATAGAGACCGGCGACGACAACCAGTAGTTCTGCCGGTTTTTTAATGTTTTTTACCAAAAGATCATCGAAGCTTGACGCCGTTTTTTCTGCTGCAACGGAGAGTGACTTTGTAAAGATGTGAGCAATAACCCGCTTCAATATCAACGCCAAAAATACAATCACCATCGCAATGATCAGGCGTGTTAGATGAATTCCGAAAATCGTCTGGTCGATACTTTCCAGCAGGGCGGTGACTGTATCCATAAACGTTTTATCTCCATACTTTCCACAGCACAGGTTAATTATCCCATATCCCCAGTGCTTTCTTACGAGCTTTTTTCTCTATTTTTAAGAATTTCTTTTTGTATTTAAAATCGTAACGGCGAAAGACGGTCGCCAATCCTTTTTCAAGGAGTAATTGATTGAGCATTTTCCCATCGGGAAGATAAACATAAGCAAGGGTTCGATTGTATTTATCTTTCTTGGTTCGATCAAGCTTCAGCCGAACTTTTGCCCCTTTGACATAGCGGATATTGTATTGCTTTGCCTGTTTGGCGATCTGGCGGAGTTTTTTCGGTTTGATGTCAAAGTCACGTTGGTAGAAATAATCGCGCGACGATGCTTTTGTTTCGGGGGTATCGATCCCAATCAATCTGACTTTGCCGATATTCTCAACTTTCAGAGTATCGCCGTCGTAGACCCACAGGACTTTCCCTGAGAGTTTTTCTGCTCCGGCAACCGTTGCCAGACAGAGAATCAAAAACAGCAGGAGGGCTATTCTGGACATTGTTTATTTCCCCCACAGCAATCGGGCGAAAAACCCGGTGAAAAATCCCCAAACCAGATTTGTAATAATGACCAGTAGCGGTGTCAGCATTCCAAGATCAAATCCTGCTATCCCTTTATGGTCAATGTAGGGATAAATGTAGAATAAGGTGACCGCTGACGGGAGGAGCGAGAACCACAGAGCTTTACGAATCCAGTGGCGCCGATGACGGGGAATCCCGACGGTGAAGAAAAAGATCAGCCCCCAGAATCCGCCGATGAAGAGTTGGGGATATAGCTTGGGGAGACTCAGCGTCTGAACAACATTCACCCCGATCAAATTGATCAGCCCCCATTGATGACATTGCCAGAGGAATAGACTGCTCCCTAAAGCTCCAAGCAGGCCAGCGACAAAACAGACCGCAAACAGCGCACTACTTTTTGGCATAGTTCCTCCTGTAAAAAAGCGATCAGTACAAATTATTCCGGCAGGGTCTCGTTCAGACTGCCACTCCGGTATCCCTGTAAATCGATTGTAACGTAGTGAAAGCCACCTGTCTTGAAAACTTCAATCAGCTCATTGCGCAAAATTTCATCACCGAAGCGGGAAATCTCGTCGGGGGGAATTTCTATTCGGGCCAGCTGCTGATGGTTCCGTACCCTAAAATTTAAAAATCCCTGCTGGCGTAACCACTCCTCGCATTGTTCGATCTGCTTCAACCTGTCTTCTGTGATCAGGCTCCCGTAGGGAAACCGGGTTGCTAAGCAGGGGACCGATGGCTTGTTCCAGGTTGATAATCCCAGTTGCCGACTTAACTGCCTGATTTCCTGTTTACTGAGTTTCGCCTCAAGCAATGGTGAAGAGATATGTAGCTGGCGGATTGCTTCATGTCCCGGTCGGTAGTCATCAAGATCATCAAGATTTGATCCTTCGAGCAGAGTGGTGTTTGTTTCTGAAATGGTTTCTAGAAATTGTGAAAATAGCTCATGTTTACAGTGAAAGCAGCGCTGAACTCCGTTTTCGATAAAGTCTTTTGACTCCATTTCACGGCTGCCGATCAGTTGTTGCTGGACACCAAGCTGGTTTGCAAGTTGTGTGCTTTGTTCGATTTCGTAGGTGGAGAAGATCGGTGATACGGCGGTCAGGGCAAGGACGTTTTCTGTCCCGAGGGTGTCGCAGGCGACTTTCAGTAGCAAGGAGGAATCGACCCCTCCGGAAAAAGCAATTGCAACAGATCGATATTGTGACACGCTCTGCTGCAAATTGCGGTATTTTCCGTCAAGCGTCATGGTGCCTCAGATGAAGTACATGAAGCGGTGGTCCAATTCTTTCTCCAGCCCCATTTCCTGCCCCTGTTCACACAGGTCTTTTAAGGAGATCGAATCAAAGTATTCGCCGAGAATTCGACTTCCCTCAACCCAGATATGCTGGGTTAAGCATTGGTTGTCAAATTCACACGCGGGGGGTGCTTCGCCCTCTTTACGGCGACCTTTGATACAGTTGACGAGGAGCAGTTCCCCTTCTGCAGCAAGGACAATCTCTTTAACGGTGATCTCTTCAGGTGAGCGGGTCAGGCTATATCCGCCCTGTGGCCCACGGCGACTTTTCAGCAATCCGGCTTTCTTTAGATCCTGAAAAATCTGCTCGAGATAACGGGGTGAAATGTTTTGACGTCGCGAAATATCTTTAATTTGCGCGGGGAGTGTTCCGGCATGGAAAGCCATGTCAAACATAGCGCGGACACCATAGCGACTTTTTGTCGAAAGCTTCATAGTTTCTCCTTGAATCCTAATGTTTACTATATGGTGATCAATATATGAATCTCGACTGATCCTGTCAAGAATAAAGTACACTTTTTCATGGGAGATCAGTTGGCGTTGGATTGCTTTTCCGCTCAAAATATGGCTAGCTGTTGGAGACTCTAATTCCGGGAGGAAGTATGCGAGAATACCCGTTTCGACTTGAATTTCAGGTG
>JAMOPE010000452.1 GCA_027064785.1 Geobacteraceae bacterium | reverse complement strand
CGAGTTTGCGCAAAAGGGCCGCTTAATGTCTGAAATGGCGCATTCCGGTAAAGACCATCGCGATCCCCGCCTCATCGGCAGCGGCAATAACCTCTTCGTCACGGATCGAACCACCCGGCTGGATAACTGCGGTAATCCCGACCGCCGCAGCGTTATCAATGCCGTCACGGAAAGGAAAAAATGCATCCGATGCCATTGCGGCACCTTCAACATCGAGTCCGGCATGTTCCGCCTTGATGGCAGCAATCCGGGCCGAGTTAACCCGGCTCATCTGCCCGGCACCGACACCAATAGTCATACCGTCACGACAGTAGACAATCGCATTCGACTTAACAAACTTGGCAACCCGCCAGGCAAAGTTAAGATCCTGCCACTCCTTTTCGGTCGGAGTCCGTTTGGTGACAACTTTCAGATCATTACTCAACAGCAGATCTGCTTCCTGCACCAGCAGCCCACCATTGACCCGCTTGAAATCGAGGCGCTGGCCACTCTCGGCAGGCCATTCACCACATTCGAGTAATCGGACATTTTTCTTTTTAGCGATGATTTCAGGAACACCCGCTGCAACTTTGGGGGCGATAATCACTTCGACAAACTGTTTATCGACAATCGCCTGAGCCGTTTCAGCATCAAGTTCCTGATTAAAAGCAATGATCCCACCAAAAGACGATTCAGGATCGGTTGAAAATGCTCTCTGGTAAGCTTCGAGCAAATTCTCCCCCGTTGCAACACCGCATGGATTGGCATGTTTGACAATCACACACGCGGGCGCTTCAGAAAACTGCTTAATACACTCCAGCGCCGCGTCAGTATCACCAATATTGTTGTAGGAAAGGGCTTTTCCCTGCAGTTGCCGCGCGGTGGCGATCGATGCTTCAGCAATATTCTTCTCGACATAGAAGGCTGCCTTCTGATGAGGATTTTCACCGTAGCGCATTCCCTGAGCTTTTTGAAATTGCAGCGTCAGAGTCGGGGCAAATTCGGTATGCTCTTCAGCAGTTCTCTTGCCCAGCCAGTTGGAGATCGCACCGTCGTAGGCAGCGGTATGCTGATAGACTTTGACGGCCAGCTGGAAGTTAGTTTCAGTTGAAACCTCACCGCTGCTCTGCTTCATCTCAGCGATTACTGTCGCGTAATCGCTCGGGTCGACCAGAACGGTGACAAATT
Organism: Geobacteraceae bacterium; assembly: GCA_027064785.1. GTDB lineage: Bacteria > Desulfobacterota > Desulfuromonadia > Desulfuromonadales > Geopsychrobacteraceae > Desulfuromusa. The sequence continues at coordinate 4,221 of JAMOPE010000452.1, read as the reverse complement.
TATTGTTCTTGGCTGCGCTACGTAACATTGTCGGACCGCCGATATCGATATTTTCAATCGCATCCTCAAGGCTGCAACCCTCCTTGGCAACCGTTGCTTCAAAAGGATAGAGGTTGACTACCACCATATCGATAGGCTCGATGTCGTGTTTCGCCATGGCATCAACGTGCTCCAGATTATCGCGTAAGCCGAGCAAAGCCCCGTGAACCTTGGGATGAAGAGTTTTCACCCGACCGTCCATCATTTCGGGGAATCCGGTGTAATCAGAAACATCCATCACCGGGATGCCGGCATCTCGAATCATTTTTGCCGTTCCACCCGTTGATAGTAATTCGACACCGAAGCTGTTCAGTTCCTGAGCCAGTTCAAGCACCCCGGCCTTGTCAGAAACTGAGATCAATGCGCGTTTGATAGCAGCCATGAGAATCCTTTCCTTTGAAAAGTTTGGATATCAAAAAATTGGCAGCACCCATGAAGATACTGCTGATAATGCTGTATAAATGGTGTTAAAAATGAAGGGTATATGAAGCGATCGAATGAACCCGATTTTTGTGTGGCTTATTACCACGATTTCCCGTGATAAACAACTGCTTTCTTACGCCGATTCAGGGAGATAACGTCGAGGGACCCGGCTCCCAATCCGGCAGAAAACTTCATAGGAAATGGTGTTAAGTTGTTCTGCCCAGTCATCACCAATAATTGACAGGCCATCGGCGCTTCCCAGCAGAGTAATGCAATCTCCAATCTGAATATCGGGGACATTGCTGACGTCGAGCATAATCCAGTCCATACAGACCCGACCGATCACAGGAATTTTCTGACCACGCAGGATCCCCTCGCCGCAGTTACTGAAAAGACGATTATAGCCATCCGCATAACCAATCGGCAAAACGGCAACCTGCATACCAGCATGTGCATGATAGCAATGACCATAAGAAATACCACTTCCTGTTGGAAGTTGACGCAACTGGGCAATCCGGCTACGCAGATGCATCACTGGGTGCAAGTCAAGCTTATCAGAAAAATCGGAACCGGGAAGACCGCCGTAAAGCATAATCCCGGGGCGCGCCAGTGTACACTCGGGGCATTCCCAGCCACTTAATCCGGCACTGTTATTCAAATGGATGTCACGCGGTTCTATTCCCGCCTTCCGAATCATCTCCAGCATCATCCGAAACTGCCCCTGCTGCTCTGTTGTCACCGGAGAGTCAAGTTCATCAGCACAGGCAAGGTGGGACATAAAGCCTTCAATGATGAGTCCTTCAAGCTGTACCAATTCGGGGAGGCTCGCGCGTAACTGATCGGGGAGAAAGCCGACCCGTCCCATCCCGCTATCAACCTTCACGTGGACTTTGATCGATTGATTCGATCGAGCAGCCACTTTGTTGAGCCGTCGGGCAGTTTCAATATCAAGTAAGGTCGGCATCAGATTGTATTTCAAAAAGGCCTCTTCCTGCCCCGGAAAACAACTGCCCAAAACCAGCAGCCGATCATCAATTCCGGCGGTACGTAATTCCAGAGCTTCTTCCAGCGTTGCAACAGCAAAATCTTTGACACCCCACGCTTGAAATGCCTTTGTCACCGGGATTGCGCCATGACCGTAAGCATCAGCCTTAACAACCGCCAGCAACCGTTGATTCACAGGGCAACACCCGAGAGCCTGACGATAATTATGGTGCAATGCGTCTAAATCGATTTCAGCCCAGGTCGGGCGGGGTGAATAATCCATAACTGTCTCTCTCCGCTAAAAAATCGGCCTCCATGGCAAACGAATTGATACGTGAATTTAATATGAATACCACAACACTGTAAAGACACTTAAAATCAGCGACAACCCCGGCCACAACCTAAAGATTAATTGACACCAAGGTTAGTAGCTGCTACGATTCCTGATTAGTTGTGAAATTTTCATTTTATTTTTTTCAGATCAACTATTTGCATATCAATGATGCCCGGCTAGAAAATCCGCCCGGCGACCCAACTTCGATGGGAGATAGCCAATGCTTTCCGGTCTTTACCTGATCACCGACGATAATCACGATGGAAAACTTCAGACAAAAGTCAAAGCAGCACTGACTGGAGGAGCGAAGGTTGTTCAGTATCGGGCAAAAGATATCCGTCCTGATGATCGCCGGGAAATGGCAGAAAAACTCAATGAACTCTGTCACGATCATAAAGCATTATTTATCGTCAATGATCTCCCGGAATTGGCGAACGAAGTCGGTGCCGATGGAGTCCATCTGGGTCAGGACGATATGACGGTCGCTCAGGCACGTCAGATTCTCGGTCACAAGAAATTGATCGGCATTTCAACCCACAGCGTTGATGAAGCCCTCAAAGCAGAAGCACAGGGGGCAGATTATATTGGAATCGGCAGTATTTTCCCGACCGGCAGCAAAAATAATACAACTCTGGTCGGATTGGCGACCCTCACTAAAGTTCGCCGAGCTGTCCGTATCCCGATTGTTGCCATTGGCGGGATCACTCCCGAAGGGGCATTCGAAGCTCTGGAAGCCGGAGCCGATTCAATCGCAGTTATCTCCGGGATCATGGCCGATAGCGATCCGGCACGTGCCGCAAAAGAATATTCACTGATCTTCAACCGCAACAAACCGGTCCCCAACGGAAATGTTCTAACTATCGCCGGCTCAGATTCAAGTGGTGGTGCCGGGATCCAGGCTGACATCAAAACAATTACCCTGCTTGGCAGTTACGCCAGCAGTGTCCTGACTGCACTGACGGCACAAAACACCCTTGGGGTTATTGATACCTACGCGGTCCACACCGATTTTGTCGAAAAACAACTTGAAGCAGTTCTTGATGACATCCCGATTGATACAGTTAAAACCGGCATGCTTAGCTGGGGTGGAATCGTCTCGCGGATCGCCCGAGCCATTGAAGATCGTTCCCTGCTGGCTGTTGTCGATCCGGTCATGGTTGCCAAGGGGGGAGAAGCCCTCCTCGATCAGGGAGCTCACGATAGTCTTATTTCCCGACTGTTGCCACAATCGTATCTGCTCACCCCCAACCTTCCTGAAGTTGAGGTGATGACTGGAATCGAACCACGCACTATCGAAGAAATGGTCGAAGCAGGCCACAACCTTCAGGAACTGGGCGCACGCAATGTTCTGATTAAAGGGGGACATCTCAGTGGTGACGCAACCGACATTCTCCTCCTCGGAGATACCGAACATCACTTGACGGCACAGCGTTTTGATACCGTGAACACCCACGGAACCGGTTGCACCCTATCATCGGCGATTGCGACATTCCTCGCTCAGGGCTATCCACTGAAGCACGCCGTCGAGCGCGCGAAACGCTTTGTTTCGTTAGCAATCGAGCATTCCGTCCCGAATGGTCAGGGGCACGGGGCGGTCAACCACATTATTGCTGCAAAACTTCTCCAGCAGGAGGCCACCGCGACTGCAACACCATAGTCGCGTAGACTCCATCAGGCGCAGCATTATTTAAGATTGTTTTGACAACACCACTACGCCGACACACCATTTCCCTGTTGACTTTCATCCCCTCTAACTGTTAGTTAGTCCGCTAAATAACTCGCTAGGGGCGTCATTGTTACTGAGAGTTCCAGCTTTTCTGGAACGACCCTTGGAACCTGATCCGGTTGATACCGGCGTAGGGAAGCGGCTGTGTATTCCGATATTTATCTATCGATAGCCGCCTTCTGGTGGCTTTTTTATTTCCACCACCCTTCCTCAGTAATAATTTCGCATCTTTTTAACTTCAGTGCGACATCAGCGCTGCTTTACGACTCGAGGACTCTTCGTTATGACCCAATTGGAAATGGCCCGTCAGGGACAGATCACTGATCTGGTCCGCCAGGCTGCTGCTGCCGAAAATATTGATCCTGAAATCCTTCGCCAGAAAATTGCTGCTGGAACCGCTGTTGTCTGCCGGAACAATAAACACGCTAACGGTCGACCACTGGCTGTCGGTGAAGGAATGCGAACAAAAACCAACGCGAATCTAGGCACCAGCCAAGACGATAAAAACATCGACAAAGAGCTGGAAAAGGCCAAAGTTGCCGCAGCGGCCGGTGCCGATGCATTGATGGATCTCTCAACCGGTGGCCCCATCGATGAGATTCGTGCCGCAATTATTGCCGAAACCGACTTGTGTATCGGCAGTGTTCCCCTCTATCAGGCTGCCTGTGACGCTGTTAACCGGCAAGGAAAACCAATCGTCGATATGACCGTTGAT
>JAMOPE010000451.1 GCA_027064785.1 Geobacteraceae bacterium | reverse complement strand
TTTTTAATGATTGTTCATTGGCGATATAAACAGATAATATTGTTGACAATGACGCTCTGTTCGGCTAGAAACATGTATCCACGCCATGTTTCCAACCTACGTAAAGCCATTTAAATGTAAAGCCAATTAAGATACAGACCGATAAGAACACAAAGAGTTACATGCTCGATTTAGGAGAGAAGAGGGGTAAATGATGCACTTCGATTTTGACAGAGAGAAGGGGGTTGCTTCTGCTCTTTATGTCTGTAAAAGGTTGATTGAAGCAAAACATCAGCCTAGTCTGCATAAAATATTCAAGATATTTTACTTTGCAGACCAAAAGCATATCGCTAGATATGGTCGACCCATAGTTGGCGATAGCTATATCGCGATGAAATATGGTCCTGTTCCAACAAATTTATATTCTATTTTTCAATCAGTTCGGGGCGACGGTGATTGCTTCCCTTCGGATACCTATAAGGAATTTTTTGAAGTAAAAGGCCATAATGTATCGCCGCTGGCTGCCCCCGATTTGGACGAACTCTCTGAATCAGAGGTTGAATGTTTGGACTCTTCAATTGAAGAGAATAAAGCGAAGGGTTTTGGTGAGCTAACGAGGCTATCACATGATTTAGCGTATGAAAATGCTGGGCAGAACTGTGATATTTCTCTTCGTGATATTGCAAAGGCGGCTGGTGCAAGCCAAGCAACGATTGCTTATATGCACGACTTGTCAGAAGGTAGGGGGATAATGAAGGATGCATGCGAAGCTCGGTGATGTTTTTCCTGCCGGATTACGAGAAGATTTTAGAAAAAGGAACATTGTAGCAGGTTCAGTTTTTAAAATTTTTGCAACAAACACAGACCCGCCAAAATATAAAATAATTGTCTTGGTTGCTGTAAATGAAGAAGTTGCCTTAGTTGGTTATCTTTTTGTTAATACCGATCCGAGTTGGCACTGTATTGATACCGATGAACTAAGAAATCTGCAGCTTTTTCTCACCCACGACACAAGGGATTATTTAGAGCATGATTCATACCTAGATTGTTCTAGTCTGATGTCACACTCTCTTTCTGATTTGGATAACGCTTTTGCTACTGATGGCAGTGCCCTTCTGGGGAATCTATCTGAAAGTGATCTTGAAATAGTCATTGAAAAAGTGACCGGGGCAAAAACAATTTCCAATAAACAAAAAAAGCTATTTGGCTTGATATGAACAACTAGAATACTGGTTCCCCCAAAGCCCTTTGACAGAAATGTCGGGGGCTTTTTTTATTCCTTGCCCAGCTACAAGCGGATAGATACAAGGCAGGGGATCGGCTTAAATCGTCTAAACCTCGGATTATTACCGATTTGTGAGGTTAAAATATAAAAGGGCCACCCTATGGGCCACCCACGACACGGCACAAACAAAAAGGGGTTACGCCAAATGACGTAACCCCTTGAATTTGCTGGTGCCCAGAGACAGAATCGAACTGCCGACACGAGGATTTTCAGTCCTCTGCTCTACCGACTGAGCTATCTGGGCGAAACGAAGTCCGTTTATAACCAAAGGGGCAGAGAGTGTCAAGGAAAAATAGTTGCAGGGCCGGGGTGCTTTTTTGCTTGCACGGGTTTTCTTCATTGGTGTAGTCTCCCTTTCCAGAATGAGGGAATAAACGATGACTTTTAACACTTCTTATTTTAGCTTTTTCTTTTGGTCTTTCGGCTTTTTTCTGCCGTCTGCCTTGGGGAAGGGTGTGTGAGAAGGTTTTAGGCTTCAATAACACAAACCATGGCGGAACGGCTCATCAAGTTCTCCCATGGTTTTTTTTGTTTCTGCTTATTTGAAAACTTAAGGCCGCCGGGAGATCGGGCGGCCTTTTTGCCGTTTCTATCGCAGTGGCGATGAAGGAGAGCAAAATGATTATTGTTATGAAAAAAGGGGCAGATGAGGCAGATCTTACTGCAGTCAAAAAGAAAATTATTGAATTGGGTTACCAGCCCCACGTTATTTACGGGGAAACCCGTAACGTTGTTGGCGCAGTTGGTGAAGAGCAGGGCAAAGAGAAGCTACAGGCATTGCTGCTGATGTTGGGAGTCGAAAATGTTGTCCCGATTCTCAAACCGTACAAACTTGCAAGCCGAGAGGTACAATCGCAATCCAGTGAGGTTGAGATTATTCCCGGTCTGTGTTTCGGTGGTAAAGAATTTATTGTTGCTGCGGGACCGTGTGCTGTTGAGGGACGAGAGCAGATTTGTGATACGGCGGTTGCTGTCAAGAAATCAGGAGCTCGGTTGTTGCGTGGTGGTGCCTATAAGCCACGCACTAGCCCTTATTCATTTCAGGGGATGGAGGAAGATGGCTTGAAGTTGTTGGCAGAGGCACGGGATATGACGGGTCTGCCGATTGTTACCGAAGTGGTCAATCCCCGTGACGTTGATCTGGTGGCAAAATATGCCGATGTGATGCAGGTTGGTGCCCGGAATACCCAAAACTTTGCACTGTTGAAGATGCTTGGTCAGCTTGATAAACCGATTCTCCTCAAGCGAGGAATGTCGACAACCATCCAGGAATTTCTGATGAGTGCCGAGTATGTCCTTTCCGAGGGAAATCGCCGGGTCATCCTGTGTGAGCGGGGAATTCGTACGTTTGAAACAGCGACTCGCAATACTCTTGATATCTCGGCTGTTCCGGTTCTCAAACAGCAAACTCACCTGCCGGTTATCATCGACCCATCTCATGCGACGGGTCACGCATCATTGATCGCGCCAATGTCTTACGCTGCTGCTGCTGCCGGTGCTGATGGCCTTATCGTTGAGGTTCATCCCTGCCCCGAAAAAGCTGCCAGCGATGGTCCGCAGTCATTAAAGTTTGACGATTTCCAGGTGATGATGGATAAATTGCGTGCATTTGTACAGGTCGCCGATCGGGAAATGGCATAGCGGCTATCCCAGCGAGGAAGAATATGTATTTTGTCCCACTGACCCAGTTGGAAAGTGTCGAGCTGCTGGTTCATAGTTTGAAAGCGGCAGCAGGTGAAGCTGATTGCACCATGTGTCCGGCGTATCGGGTGTGTATGAAGCAGTGCCTGACGATTGCCGGTTCGATTGAGCAGATGTTGACCAGTGGAGCCTTGCCCCAGTTGAGTGAAGAGGCTCCGGAACCAGTGACTCCACCTGAGGATGACCCCGAACCCTCTACCACCGGAGGATCTTCGGGAAAAGGTGGCTTGCGGGTGGTGAAATAACTCTTTTTTAACGGAGAGGCGCTAAGAGGGAGAGTTGGAGAGGGAAAGTCAAAATCTTAGACTGAGCCACCAAGACTACTAAAGTCTAAAACGATTTCAAGGTTTTAAAACCCAAAAAAGTCCTGATTTTCCTTGGTGTCTTGGTGGCTATGGGTTTCTCTCCCTCTTTCGCCTCTCCGTTTAAGTTTTCGCGGTTAGAAAGGTTACGTATGGTAAGTAAAGTCTACAATTTTGGTGCCGGACCGGCGATGTTGCCCGAGTCGGTGATGAAAAAAATTCAGCAGGAGTGGCTCGATTTTCAGGGGATGGGGGTTTCGATCATCGAAATCAGCCATCGTGCTAAAGAGTTTGTCGCTGTTCTTGATGAAGCAAAGGCCCTATTTCGTGAGCTAACGGGGTTGCCCGATAATTACCGGATTCTCTTTGCTCACGGTGGAGCACGGATGCAGTTTTCGGCATTACCCCTCAATTTTTCCGGGCGGGTCGTATCGAAAAAATGTCTCTATGTCGAAAGTGGAAATTTTGCCAGCCTTGCAGCCAAAGAGGCGCAGTTTTTTTGTGCTGTCGAAACTATCGCCAGTAGTGCCGCTAGCGGCTTTGATCGGATTCCTGATGTGAAACCTGAGCAGATTGATCCGGCTGCTGCGTATCTTCACATCACCAGCAACAACACTCTCTATGGAACCCGCTGGCAGCAGTTTCCAGAGAGTGGGAATGTGCCGCTGATAGCCGATATGACCTCAGAGCTTTTATCCCGACAGATTGACTATAATCAGTTTGGAGTTGTTTATGCCGGATTGCAGAAAAATCTCGGCCCTTCGGGGATGGCGATGGTGATTGTACGTGAGGATCTGCTGGGCTATACCGATGAAAAAACACCGACACTGCTTAATTATACCCGCTGTGATAAAGACAACTCCCTGACCAATACCACCAATACCTTTGCGATCTATGTGATTAAGCTGGTGCTGGAGTGGTTGAAGGAGCAGGGTGGGATTGCTGCGATTGAAAAAAGGAATGAAGAAAAGGCGGCGCGGTTGTATCAAGTGATTGATGGGAGTAGTTTCTATCACGGAGTTGCCCTCCCAGAGCATCGCTCCACCATGAATGTTTCGTTCAAGACTGCAAACGAAGAGCTGGATGCTAAATTTCTAAAAGAAGCAGATGCTATCGGCCTGTATGCCCTTAAAGGTCACCGCAATGTCGGGGGCATTCGTGCTTCGATTTACAATCCGATGCCGCTGGCCGGAGTGGAGAAGCTGGCTGAGTTTATGGAGATGTTCGCCCAGAAGAACGGCTAAGAACTGTCGGAATGCTTTACATGCGGGCCGGGCGGAGGTTTTTCTCGGCCTTTTTGTGTAATAAAAATCGACAGATTGAGCTGATATTTTTTGAGTCCTTGCGGTTAGGGGTTGTCTTTTTATTTTCATTGGATCGATGAAGTTTGCTGATTATTCAGGGAATATTGTTTTACCAATTTTTGTTTCTTGACTTCTTTGGTGGTATTTTCTCCTTTGGCATTTGTTTTGCTTTGCAAGAAAGAAACAACGAATGGAGATAAAAGATGAAAAAAACGATTTTAGCCTTAATTATTGGTTTGAGCATAGTTGCCGGGAATGCTTTTGCCGCACCTTTAAGTGTTTTTGATAGTAGTTGGACGATGATAGCTGATGACGATGGTTTCAGCGATAGTGGTTACGTTAATCCAGGTTGGGGTGGTCAAGACTTTGATGCTGAGTATCTCTTCTACAAGTTGGAGGGAACGGTTCTTTCTGTTGGACTGCAGACTGGTTTTGATTTAGAGGATGGCAAGGTTACTTCTGGTAGCAAGGATTACTATGCTGGAGACCTTGCACTTTCTTTTGATGGCGATACCTCCTTTTATGAGTATGCTTTTGATTTTGGATTGTATTCTGAAGGCTATTATAACGAATATTCAGGAATAGACGCGGAAGGATTGTACTCTGTAGGGGTTTGGAGTAATGATGTTTATTTCACAGAATCCAACCCATTTGCAGTGAGTTCGGGGACTCAGATACTTTCTTCAGTCAGCAGGTATGGTTATGACAGTAATGCTGATTCTTTCTTTAGGAAGGTCTCTTTTGATTTAGCGAGTATTGAAGGGTTGTCTTTTTCTGGGCTGGACGTTCATTGGACAATGTCTTGCGGTAACGATGCTATCGATGGAACAGCC
>JAMOPE010000450.1 GCA_027064785.1 Geobacteraceae bacterium | reverse complement strand
CTGAGCCGGTTTCTCGCCGATGAATTTAGACATTAAGTCGACAAATTCCATGACTGTCGGGGCCTTGCTGATCCGGCGTAACTGTCCAGGTTGCGGCGATTGATTCTCAAAAACGTTGGTGAACTTTTCTGCCTGAACCTCTGCTTCTTTACTTTGATGGGTAAAGAAAGACAGAGTCAAATAGGCTCCCAGGTTAAACAGCATGCTCCAGAATAACGAGTGAGTGTAGATATCGAAACCGTGGAGGCCGAATAGCTCTAAAGGTTTCAATAAGTCTATTCCGTAAGGACCGTTCTGCAGGATATCGGAATTGAGCCAACCCGAACGGACAAATGAGGGGATCAATAGGGTGTAAAACCACAGGGCAAAACCACAGCCGATACCTGCTATAGCTGCTTTATGATTGGCGCGTTTCCAGAACAGCCCGCCGATGACGGCAGGGGCGAACTGGGTGGCTGCGGCAAATGAAATCAACCCCATATTCACCAGTGCGTAGGAGTCACCAATGACTTTAAAGTAGAAATAGCCGATGAAAATAATGGCGAGGATTCCCAGCCGTTTAATGTTGATGAGAATCCCCGAATACGTTTGAACCTGTATTTTCATCCGTAGGATAATCGGCATCACCAGATGGTTAAGCACCATTGTCGCAATCGTGACCGATGAGACCATGACCATCCCGGAAGAGGCCGACAGCCCGCCGATAAAGACCAGTAATGCCAGCCACGGATGTCCCGATGTCAGCGGCAGGGTAAGAACAAAATAGTCGGCCTGAGTGGTATCACCACCATTGATAAGCAGCCCACCGAGGGCAATGGGGAGAACAAACAGGTTAATTAAAAACAGGTAGGCCGGGAATTTCCACATCGCCGAGCGGATGTGCTGCTCGTCCGTATTTTCGGTAATCATGATGTGAAACTGGCGCGGCAGGAACATGACGGCCATCATCGACAGGATAATCAGGGTGAACCACTTGGTGTAGGGTGTCTGTTGGGTCCCGAGAATCAACATATCCCGGCGTTCGGGAAACTGGGTGAAGAAGCGCTCGAAAATATCGGCAAATCCATCAAACAGGCCATAAGTCACAAAGATGCCAACGGCAAGAAAGGCGATCAGTTTGACCAACGATTCAAATGCGACAGCAACGACCAGTCCTTCGTGTTTTTCTGATGAATCAAGAGAACGTGCTCCGAACAACATACCAAAGACCGCCAGCAGCAGAGCAACGAAGAAAGCGAGATCGATAGAACCGGGAAGTTTTGCGGCGTAAACATAGAGACCGCTATTCGGATCGGTCAGTGGCATCGACAAAATACTCAGTGTTTGAGCAATGGCCTTCAACTGTAAGGCGATGTAGGGAGTGATGCCGAAAACTGCAAACAGGGTGACGATGGCCCCGAGAACACTGGAGCGGTCGTAACGGCTGGAGATAAAGTCAGCGATGCTGGTGATATTTTGCTGTTTACTGATCAGGACCATCTTGCGCAGGACAAACCACCAGGTAAACGCAATCAGTGTTGGTCCGAGGTAGATCGGGAGAAACTCAAGACCGCTGGTTGCCGCTTTACCGACACTCCCGTAAAATGTCCAGCTGGTGCAGTAGACAGCGAGTGAGAGTGAATAAATATGGGAGTTTTTTAGCAGGCAATTGCCCGATTTGCGGCACTTTTCAGCGTAGTAGGCAACGAGAAACAGTATGGCAAAGTAACCGAGGGAAACCAGCAGAACGGTTTTTGTCGAGATCATTGATGTGAAAAGGACCGATTTTGCCGGAGTCATGACTCGTTATTATCCTCTTCATCGTCAGGGGTTTCCTGCTGGTGCTTCTTCGAATAATGGACAAAAACGGCAATCACGACAATCGATGCCGGCCAGCCGATAAAGAAATAGAGGACAAGTTCGGGAATCCCGAAGATAGACTGAGCAGTATTAAAGATATGAATAAACGGAAAGTTAATCATCACCAGCCCTAAGATAAGACAGAGGACCCACGCTTCCCTGATTGAACTTTCCCGAGGTTCTTTCATTGCCAGTCCTTATTCCCCGTTTTTATAAGGGCTAGAGCTATCATTGTGACATTCAGTTTAACTGACAGACTAATCTTGTAAAGAGAGAATTACAATGATTAATTACAAAATTCACATAGAAGGGATTTATTGAGTGATTTAGCCGGTGTCGCGAACTCATTGAACTATTTTAGATGATGACCTTTGAGTGAAGAAAGAGAGTTCTCTCAGGTTGCTTTGTGATGATAAATATCTTGTGTTTTTGACAACTTAAAAGGGTTTGACGCTCGAGAAATGAGTGTGTTAGTTTCATTTTTTAAGTGTTTCATCGTTGAAGGGGTTCCATTTGAAAGACCAGCTATTTTTTTATTTAAAGATATTTCTTATATGTTCCGTTCCAGTGTTGGGCCTGTTGACCGGTTGTGCCGCGACTAACGAGCCGCATCCGACTGACGTCACAGATAGCAGCTTGGGAGGATATCATTCAGAATTGGATGATCCTGAGGCAAAAGCGTTATTGGCGTTTGGTGAATTTCGCATGCTCGGGGCGCAAAATCGTTGGGATGAAGCCGTTGCTGCATTGGAGCGGGCACTGAAGTTTGACCCGCAATCGGAATACTTGCAGCTCACGATGGCAGAAGCGCACCTTCATCGCCAGCAGCCGGAGCAGGCGATTTCCCTCCTGATGATGTTGGAAAACAAAAGGCCCGGCAGCGTTGCTGTCCAGCAGTTACTGGGAGATGCTCTAAGTCTGCAGCAAAAGTATCAGCCGGCAATTGATCATTTCAACCGGGCATTAGAACTTGATCCCGGGAACTCTAACGTCCAATTGCGTTTAGCGCTGGCGTTGTCCCGGTTGGGGCGCAATGACGAAGCCATTTCTGTCCTGGAAGAGTTGTTGACTCTCCATCCCGATGCCAGCGTTGCCCAGCTGGCACTGGCGCGTCTTTATCTGACAAATAAGCAACCCGATAAGGCTGCCGCGACCTACAGGCAGCTAATTGCTCAGCAGCCTGCAGCGTATCAACCGGTTCTGGAGTATGGAAAGATTCTTGAGGAGCATGATGTCCCTGCTGCAATTGACCTATATCGGGACTTTCTTGAGGAGAATCCACGGGCAGCCGCTGTGCGGCAGCAACTCGCTCAAGTCTATTTGACCCAGGATCAGATGGATGATGCTCTGACACAGTTACAGTTTCTGCGTCAGCAATACCCTGACAATCCCCGGGTTGCCGGGCAGATCGGGCTGATCCAACTGGAATTGAAAAACTGGGCTGCTGCTGAAAAAGAGTTTCGTTGGCTGGTGAACTTTTCTGAGAAAGAACGGAAAGATTATTATTACCTCGCTATGGCTCTGGCAGAGCAGCAAAAGATCGATGAAGCGATAGCTGCCCTTGAAGAACTGATGGATGATATGACCGAGTATCCCGCTGCTGCGCTGCAGCTGGCGTATCTCTATCAGAAGACAGGACAAGATGATCGTGCTGTTACGTTTCTTGAAAAGATGGTCGCCGAGGGACTGCACCGTGTCGATCTCTACTATTATCTGGTCGCATTTCTGGGGGAACGGAAAGAGTATCAGCGGGCCCTCGATTGGGCTTTAAGCGGTGTTGCCGAAAATCCCGAATCGTCCCGGCTTTATTATCAGCTTGGAGTGCTGTATGAAAAAATGTCACAGCGGCAGAAAGCGATTGAGACGATGGAACAGCTGCTGCAGATTGATGAGAACCATGCTGATGCTTTAAATTTTCTTGCTTATTCTCAGGCCGAAAGCGGGGAAGACCTTCCCCTTGCACTTGAGCGGGCAAAGAAGGCGCTTGAGATAAAATCGAGTGGATTTATTATCGACACCCTCGGCTGGATTTACTACAAGATGAAGCGTTATGATGAGAGCCGTGCCCAGCTTGAAAAGGCGGTCGAAATTCACCCCGATGATCCTATTATTGCCGAGCACCTCGGTGATCTTTATCGGGCAATGAATTTGCGAGATGATGCCGTAGCCGTTTATCGGAAGATTCTGAAAAACAACCCACAGGCGCAGCAGGTGCAGGAAAAGCTGGATAAATTGATTGAGGAGATGTCGTAGTGCGTTGGTTTATTGTTCTTTTGATTGTCGGATTGACAGGTTGTATGCAACCGCAGAAACCGATTTGGACCGACGTTCCGACGGCGGATCAATTGCTCCAGAAGCTTGCCGCTGATGCCGGTCGTTATGACTCTCTCGATGGGGCCGCGACTGTTTCGCTATCGACTGATGAACGATACCTGTCGACCGAGCAATTTCTGTTGTTGCAGCGTCCCAATCGGATTCGTATTGATGCTTTGACCGGATTCGGGCAGCTGATTTTTCAGATGACTTCCGATGGTGATGTCCTGTCGGCACTTCTGAATACCTCTGTTCCTGCCCGTTTTCTGCAGGGACGTGCCAGTGATGAGAATATTGCCCGTTTTATTCAGGTTCCACTGGCGATGAGAGATCTGCTGCCGATTCTCCTTTATGATCCGCCGCTGATCAGTTTTCAGACCAGTGAGGTTGGGGTAACTTCTCACGGATTAACTCTGACTTTGCGGGGTGAAAATAATCGACAAGAGATTTATTTCGATCAGCAATTGCGCTTGAGTGGTTGCCGTTATGTTCGAGACGGGCGAGATACCCTGTCTGTTGAATATCTAAAAATTTCAGAAAGTGAAGTCTTCCCTTATGATATTCGGGTTAAGATTCCACCGCAGCATGCCAGAATAAGGTTGAAATTCAGCGAGATTCTGCTGAATAGCAATATCGCTGCGACAAAATTTACCTTGCTGAAACCGGCTAATAGTTTGATGGAACCGTTGCCTGAATAAATTGAATAGGTGTTCATTTGATAAAAAAGCAGCTCTTTTTGATGATTGCTCTGTGCGGGTTGATTCTCGTCGGTTGTGATCAGGGTGCAACAGATCATCCCGGTATGACCAAAGTGTCAACGCCTGAATACGGTGACACCTTTATTGAAGCGTCCATCGGTGATGCCAGTACCTTATTGCCGGTTCTTGCTTCCGATTCGGCATCCAGCTCGATTAATGGTCTGGTATATAACGGTTTAATCCGCTACGACAAAGATCTGCATGTCGAGGGGGAGCTTGCTGAGTCGTGGGAAGTCTCCGATGATAATTTGACGATTACTTTTCATTTACGCAAAGGGGTGATGTGGCACGACGGTGCACCGTTTACCTCTGCCGATGTTAAATTCAATTACGAACTCTATATCGATCCTAAAACCCCGACCACCTATTCTGAATCATTTAAACAGGTGACGGGTGTTGAGGTCCCCGATCCCTATACCTTTGTTGTCCACTACGATCAACCCTATGCTCCGGCGTTAATCAGCTGGGCGATGGCGATTCACCCGCGTCACCTCCTCGAAGGGCAGGATGTCA
>JAMOPE010000449.1 GCA_027064785.1 Geobacteraceae bacterium | reverse complement strand
CACTTGTCAGTGGGAATTTTTCAACAGATCATTCAATTCCGACATAAATTCGTTAATATCTTTGAACTGTCGATAAACAGACGCAAAGCGGACATAAGCAACTTCATCAACCTCATGGAGAGTATCCATCACCGCCTCACCGATCAGGCTGGCCAAAATTTCCTTGTCCCCGCAGTCCTGAAACTTACGTTCCAGCTGATCAACCAGTGCTTCGATCTGCTCAACCGGGACAGGACGCTTTTCACAGGCGCGTTGCATCCCTGATATAATTTTCGACCGATCAAATGCCTCGCGACGGCCATCCTTCTTAATCACCCAGGGAAGAATTTCTTCGACCCGTTCGTAGGTCGTAAAGCGCCGTTCGCACTCGGGGCATTCTCTCCGACGGCGAACATTGTTCCCCTCTTTTCCGAGGCGCGAATCGACGACCCGGGTATCGGCGTGACGGCAGAAAGGGCAATTCATTTCTCTTCTCCCGTATATTGTCGATAGTTGATCCCTGCTTCTGTCAACATCTCAAGCGACAACTTATCCGGATAACCACGGTCAAATATCACCTCGCGGATTCCAGCATTAATCAACATTTTACTGCAGATAATACAGGGCGAATCGGTGCAATAGAGGGTTGATCCTTCGATATTTGCGCCATGACGCGCTGCTTGAATAATTGCATTCTGCTCAGCATGGAGACCACGGCACAGCTCATGGCGTTCCCCCGAAGGGACGTTCAGTTGTTCACGCAGGCATCCCGTTACATCACAATGGGTAATCCCTGTCGGAACCCCATTGTAGCCGGTTGCCATAATATTCTTTTCTTTCACCAGCAACGCACCCACCTGACGACGTAAACATGTCGAACGGGTTGCGACCAGTTTGGTGATCTGCATGAAGTATTCATCCCAGCTGGGTCTGTCCATTACACCACCTACTTCAAACGATGAGCGTAAAGGGGGAACCGCTCACAGAGGGTCTTAACTTCTCCCTTAATTTTTTCCAGTTCAGCACCATTCTCAATGTTTTTAAGGGCCCGATCAATCCAATCAGCCACCTGCACCATCTCAGCCTCTTTCAAACCACGGGTCGTGGTTGCCGGAGTTCCAATTCTGATACCACTGGTCACAAACGGTGAGCGGGTATCAAATGGCACAGCATTTTTGTTGACGGTAATACCGGCATCTTCGAGAGCTCTTTCGGCAACTTTACCGGTGATATCGGTACCGGTGAAATCAACCAGCATCAGGTGGTTGTCTGTTCCGCCCGAAACCAGCTTGTAACCTTTTTCAACCAGTCCACCAGCAAGAGCCTGGGCATTTTTAACAACCTGTTGAGCGTAATCTTTAAATTCCGGCTGCAGAACTTCTTTGAAGGCGACAGCTTTTGCTGCAATGACATGCATCAGTGGGCCGCCCTGAATCCCGGGGAAAATATTACTGTTAAGTTTTTTACCCCATTCTTCAGTACACAAGATCATTCCGCCACGTGGTCCTCGCAAAGTCTTGTGGGTTGTCGTCGTGACAAATTCAGCATAAGGAACCGGATTAGAGTGAACGCCCGCCGCGACCAACCCGGCAATGTGGGCCATATCGACCATAATCACAGCTCCGACACTATCTGCAACCTTACGGAAAGCAGCAAAATCGATCTCACGGGGATAAGCACTGGCACCAACGACAATCAGCTTAGGCTTGTGCTCTTTCGCCAGCTTTTCGACTTCATCATAATCGATCCGTCCGGTTTCAGCATCAAGGCCATAAGGGACAATATTATACAGCTTCCCTGAGAAATTGACTGGTGAGCCATGGGTCAGGTGACCACCATGAGCCAGATTCATCCCAAGGACAGTGTCTCCCGGTTGACAGACCGCCATATAGACAGCCATGTTTGCCTGAGAACCCGAATGGGGCTGAACATTTGCATGCTCTGCACCAAATATTTCCTTGGCGCGATCTATTGCCAGCTGCTCGGCCTCATCGACAAATTCACAGCCACCATAGTAGCGTTTTGCCGGATACCCTTCAGCATACTTATTTGTCAGAACTGAACCCTGAGCTTCAAGGACAGCTTCACTGACAAAGTTTTCTGAAGCAATGAATTCAAGATTGTATTCCTGACGCTGGGTCTCTTTAACGATAATTTCTGCAATTTCAGGATCAAAGTTCGTGAGATTTTGCATAACGGGCTGACCTCCATGGCGGATCAAGGTTCTGGAAATAAAAAACGGGGCTCTACGACAGCCCCGTTTAATTTAGCGTTTTGCTACCTGTTGTTCAATAGCTGTAATTTTATCGAGTCGATTCTGGTGTCGACCTCCCTCAAATTGGGTGTCAAGCCAGATTTCTACAAATTTCTTCCCCTGATCAAGGGTCAAAACCCGCCCCCCCATCACGAGGATATTTGCATTGTTGTGCTCTTTTGCCATCTGAGCAGTAAACTCATCGTGAACCAGTGCTGCACGAACGCCATTAAATTTGTTCGCCGAAATCGACATACCAATCCCGGTTCCACAAATTAAAACGCCGGACTCTGCCTCACCGGAAGAAACCGCCCCGGCGACTTTTGCGGCGTAATCGGGATAATCGACTGAATCGGGGCCATCCGTTCCATAATCGGCACACTCAATTCCACGCCGTTGCAGGGCATCGAGAACCACTTGTTTTAATTCGTAACCGCCATGATCACTTCCAACAACAATCATGCGTCACCTCAAATCTTACGGAAAGCAAGTGTTGCGTTGGTTCCACCGAAACCGAAGGAGTTCGACAGGGCGACATTGCAGTCAACCTGACGAGCTTCATTCGGAACGTAGTCGAGATCACACTCAGGATCAGCCTCGGCATAATTGATCGTCGGAGGAACAATTCCGTTTTTCAACGCCAGTGCCGAAAAAGCTGCTTCAATCCCGCCGGCGGCTCCTAAACCATGACCCGTCATACTCTTGGTCGAACTAACCAGCACCTTCGCAGCATGATCACCAAGGGTCTTCTTGATCGCCATCGTTTCATACAAATCGTTGAAGTGGGTCGATGTCCCATGAGCATTGATGTAATCAACATCCTCAGGGTTCAATCCACCGTTATTCAGAGCCATTTTAATACAACGTGCAGCACCTTCACCACCTGCAGCTGGTTGAGTCAGATGATAGGCATCGCTACTGAGACCATAACCGGCAACTTCGCAGTAAATATCAGCGCCACGTTTCTTGGCACTCTCGTACTCTTCCAGTATGACAATCCCTGCACCTTCGGCCATAACAAACCCGTCGCGATTTTTCTCAAACGGTCGACTGGCAGTCTGTGGGTCGTCATTCCGGGTTGAAAGAGCCTTCATGACATTAAAACCACCAATTGCCAGTGGAGTTATCGTCGATTCAGTTCCGCCGGCAAACATGGCATCAGCATCACCACGGGCGATCATGTGATACGCATCACCGATAGAGTGGGTTCCGGTCGCACAAGCTGAAACAGAAGAAAGATTCGGACCTTTGGCACCAAAACGGATCGAAATATGTCCTGGTGCAAGGTTGATAATCAACATCGGGATAAAAAATGGAGTGACCCGTTTATAACCACGCTCAAGGAGAACCTTATGATACTTCTCAATCGCAGGCAAACCACCCAGACCGGAGCCAACCAGAACGCCAACACGTTCGGCATTCTCTTCGGTAATTTCCAGGCCTGAATCTTTAAGTGCCATCTCAGCAGCAGCAAGACCGTATTGAATAAAGAGATCCATTTTCTTAATCTCTTTCTTTTCAATAAAATCTTCAGCATTGAAATCCTTGACCTCACCTGCAATCTGCGTCGGTAAGTCGGAAGCATCAAAACGGGTGATTTTAGTGATCCCGCACTGCCCGCTGGTGACAGCAGCCCAGTTTTTTTCGACTCCGGTACCCAGTGGAGAAACAACACCAAGGCCAGTGACTACAACTCTACGCATAAAATATCTCTCTTCGTAAATGTCTGGATAGTTATCTCACGAACCGCTTATTCAATGGTGTTTTTGTGATTCGGAGACGTTGAATGGTGTAAATAAAAAGTGGTGCCGGATCAGCGACCCGACACCACTCAAGTACAAATTAGGCAGCTTTGCTGATGTAATCAATAGCGTTTTTAACAGTCTGGATCTTCTCTGCATCATCATCAGAGATTTCTACGTCAAATTCTTCTTCGAGAGCCATAACCAGCTCAACGGTATCGAGAGAATCGGCACCAAGGTCGTCCATGAATGCTGCATTGTCCGTGACTTGATCTTCATCAACGCCCAGTTGTTCAGCAACAATCTGCTTTACTCTTTCTTCAATAGAAGCCATTCGCTTTTCTCCTTTTTTTTTACGTTTTTGAGGCTAAAAACAAGCCCGTTATTTACATGTACATTCCACCATTCACACCAAGGACTTGGCCAGTGATGTATCCTGAATTATCTGCAGCTAAGAAAAGAACCGCATTCGCAATATCATCTGCAGAACCTAACCGTGCCAGAGGAATCTGGTCGGCAAGTTCCTGACGCTTATCTTCGGGAAGAGCATCGGTCATCGCCGTCGCAATAAAACCGGGAGCGACAGCATTGACAGTAATATTCCGTTTTGCCAGTTCTCGGGCATTAGAACGAGTCAGTCCCATCAGTCCCGCCTTACTTGCACAGTAGTTTGCCTGACCGGCATTCCCCATTTGCCCGACAACAGATGCAATATTGATGATCCGGCCAAAACGCTGCTTAGACATCAACTTGGACACAGCGCGAGTACAGAGGAAAGCACCTTTCAGGTTGACATCCAGCACAGCATCCCAGTCAGCTTCTTTCATCCGCAGCAATAGTCCGTCACGGGTAATCCCGGCATTATTAACCAGAATGTCGATACGATCAAAGGTTTCTTTCGCAACTTTAACCATAGCGTCAACATCGTCAGCAACAGTGACGTTCCCCTGAACGGCAACAGCCTCGGTACCAGCAGCTTTGAGTTCAGCAACGAACTCTTCAGTCGCCTGGAGATCGACATCAACTGCGACGATTTTAGCTCCCTGCGCTGCCAGTGCTAATGAAATGCTCCGACCAATACCACGTGACGCACCTGTGATCAATGCAACTTTACCCTGAACCATATACTATCTCCTTCAATTATTTATACGCAAATCAAGCACGTTATTTCTGCAGCTTTTTGAGACTGGCAATATCACCAATATTCTGCAGTGCTGCAGAGCGATCAATCCGTTTGATCAGGCTCGACAGAACCCGTCCAGGACCGATTTCCACGTAGCGGGTGACACCCGCCTCTTTCATATTCAAAATCGAGTCATCCCAGCGAACCGGAGCACATACCTGCTCGACCAGTAAGCCTTTGACTCGCGATTCGTCCTGACAGGGAGTAGCTTCAACGTTACTGACAACAGGACAACTGTAAGGTGCAACAGCGACAGTTTCAAGTTCAGCTTTCAACCGCTTAGCGGCCGATGCCATCAGAGTTGAATGAAATGGTGCGCTG
>JAMOPE010000448.1 GCA_027064785.1 Geobacteraceae bacterium | reverse complement strand
CCTTTCGTCAACGCTTCGTAAATATGTTTCAACGACTGGCGGATATCCTTGGCTGACAGTTCTGCTTTTTCACACAGCTCCAGACCCGTCGCATAAAGAAGCCACGGATAAAGGGCAACACTGCCGTAACCAACCAGCACCGCGGCTGAATGGGGTTCCAGCACCTCGCCGGTACAGGCAACAATCGTCACCTGCTGGCGGCGTTTTGCTTTAAGCAACTGCTGATTGATGTAACCGACCACCAGTGCCATTGGGATCAGTTTCTGCTCCGCTGACAAGGCCCGATCATCGAGGATGATAATCCGGATATCATCATTTACCACCGCATCGACAACGATTTCACCCAGTGTTTTCAACGATGTTTCAAGGTCATGACTGAAGCCGGTAAAAAATGTCCGGTGCTTATAACACGCCTCGTAACGGGGCAGGTCGGGATCGCCAAAAGAGAGGAGTGCCTCAAAAATTTCGTGAGAAAGGATTGGGGAAATACTTTTCAACCGCCGGGCACGGTCTTTGGTTTCAATCAGCGGATTGCCGATACCGCCAAACCCGATCGTCGTTGACATCACCGCTTTTTCCCGCAGCGGATCAATCGGCGGGTTGGTCACCTGGGCAAACTTCTGTTTGAAGAAATCGGTAAAGTTCCGCTGCTGATCCGAAAAGGCTGCCAGCGGGCAATCATCACCCATCGAACCGACCGGTTCTTTCCCCTCTTTCATCATCGTGCGAATCACCAAATCGACAATCTCGCTGGTAATATTGTGGTATCGCTGCAACCGATCGAGATCGGGATAACGATAGTCACTCAAATCGTCAAACTGCCGCTCGATAAATTCCTGCAGATAGTAAGTATGCTCCGTCAGCCAGCGACCATAGGGTTGTGATTCCATCAGGTAACGGTCGATATCTTCGGGGAAGAAAATCTGTCCCTGATTGAGATCGGCGGCGATCATTTCACCACTTTGTAACCGGCCACGCTTGAGAATATTTTCAGCAGGGGTGTCGAGAACACCATATTCACTGCTGATGAGAAGGTGATCGTCACGGGTAATGACATATTTTGCCGGGCGCAACCCGTTGCGGTCGAGGACACAACCGATATACCGCCCGTTGGTCAAACTGACTGCTGCCGGGCCATCCCACGGCTCAAACGCTGCCGAGGTGTATTCATAAAAAGCCCGCAGTTTCGCCGGAATATGGGCGACATTGTGACGGGCCGGGGGAACCAGCGAACGAATTGCTTTGAAAAAATCGACCCCGTTCGCCAGCAGAAATTCCACCATATTATCGAGATTGGCACTGTCGCTGACACCCGACTCAAGAATCGGCGAAATCCGCTCCAGCTCAGTCGATGAAAAGACCGGACTGGCGGCATCGATAAACTTATTCAATGCTTTAAAGCAGTTTCCCTTGATTGAATTGATCTCACCATTGTGGGCAATCACCCGCAGCGGCTGTGCCAGTTTCCACTGGGGCAGGGTGTTGGTCGAAAAACGCTGGTGAAACATGGCAAAAGAGATTTCAAAGTCGTCACACTGAAGATCGGGGAAAAGCTTTTCGATATAGGTCGGCATCACCAACCCTTTGTACGACACAACTGAGCTGGAAAAGCTGGCGATATAAAAATCGGGGTCATCCTGAAGCTGATGTTCCACCTCTTTACGGGTCAGGTAAACCAGAGCTTCAAAACGGTGGGTTGCTATCAGGGCCGATGGAACAACAAACAGCTGAACAATATTCGGCAGTTTTTCTAAGGCATATTCGCCCAGCGCATCCGTATCAAGAGGGACAATCCGGGTCAGGAGAATACTCAGATCGTTTTTTTCACACTGCTGCCGGAACAGTTCGAGTTGTGTTGCGGGACGACTGAGAAACAGTGTTGCCACGGCAAACTGCTTTGGCAACGAAATACCCTCGTCCTCGGCAACCCGCCGCATAAATTTCCGCGGCATCGAACAGAGAAGCCCGCAACCGTCACCGGTTTTCCCATCAGCAGCAATCGCACCACGGTGCATCATCCGGCTTAAAGCTTTGATCGCATCATGGAGTAGCTGATGACTGGGCTGATTGTGGATTTGTGCCAACAATCCAAAACCGCAATTATCACGAAATTGTTCGGCAAGATTCATATATCTGGTCCTTGTCTGTGACAAAAAAGGAAACACTTCGATTTTATGGCTAAAGTCTATCGTCTACACTGGAAAACTCAAACACAATCGACTTAAAGATACGTTCTTCCTCCGACATAAGTTCTTTTGAAAAAACGGCTCGATAAACTTGCGACCCGGACTGTTTTACCGGTGCGGGGTGCGTGGATAAACTTTCCATGACCCGCATACATCCCAACGTGGGTGACTCGTTTCCCTCCTTTGGTGGCAAAGAAAACCAAGTCCCCGGGTTGAAGGTTCTTCTTACTCACATAACGACCCGCTTTGAACTGAGCCCGTGAATTCCGTGGCAGATTAAGCCCGTTGAGCCGATAGCTGACCATTGTCAGCCCGCTGCAATCAAAACCGTTTTTACGATCTTCACCACCCCAGCGATAGGGAACACCGAGAAATCTGCGGGCCGTTGCCACCAGTTCGCGACGCAAATCACCACGACCACTATGTTTAATTTTGGCGGCCGCATAATTTTCGGGGGTAACAATAAAAAACCGGCTGACGATCCCCTGCTTTCGTAAACTTTCAGCTTCATAGCGGGCAGCATCATAGTTGGGATGATTACCAAAACGAACTTTATACAATCCCGATTCATGGCGGAAGTAATAGGCATCAACACCACGTTGAGTCAGTAGTCGCTCCAGCCGGACAGCGTTATCAAGCTGCTTGAATGCGCCGACCTGAGTCGAAAAACCCATTTTGGCAAGGGACTCATCTTTTTGTACCGCACCACCCAGAATATCGGCAATCGGATCTATTTCAGCGGCAGGTGGTGGTGTCACAGGCGGAGAAGGAGCGGTACAGGAGCAGAGGACTAACAGAAAGAGGGAAAGAAGAGCTGTACGGAAAAAAATAGGGCGTATCATCATAACCAGAAAACCACAGATAACTTGTTCAGAAAGTTGTCTTCCCCAGCACAACATCAAATTCGGTGACGTGAACCAGCAACAGAGATCGAACCTCTTCGGCTGCCGTTTTCCCATCGATGCGCCCCGCCTGCCAACCGGCGATCATCTCTTCCAGAAGGGCGGTCAGACGTTGGTGCTCCTGTTTGTGCTCCGGAGGAAACTCGTGCCCGAGTTCGACAACAACCTCTTCTTCAAAGGAAAAATGCTTGATCAGGCTCGACAGAATCTGCCCAAGATAATTCTGCGGGATTCTGTCTGCGAAATAGAGTTGCAGCATGCTGTCGATATTACTGTGATCCATATCGATTTCAGCAATTCCGACTTTGACCGAGCTATACCACATAAACGGCACACCTCCTGCGTAAAAATCTAGTTACGCAACATATTCAGTTGAAAATGGTGGCTGAGCAACCCCTGAAAAGATTTGACAACCTCCAGAGCCAGTTTCAAGCGGCCCTTCTCAACCCGATCAAGGGAACTTGGTGAAATATAGTTACTAATTTCCCGTCCGGCCGCAGCAGAATCAACCTGCCCACGCAACCGCAGAAAGGTCAGCAGATTAAAGCTTGCCTCGATATCGTTGACCTGGGCCTGAGTAAAAATTCCCCGCTCTTCCAGAGATTCCAACCGATCATAGGTGCTGCCACCCAGCATTCCGGCACTGAGTGCCATGATCTTAATCCCTTCAGTCAGTGCGAAAATACCTGCTTTTTTGAGATCAAGCTTGCCCGGATGAGTCCCCCCTTTTTCAGTTTTAATCTGACCAAACATCCCCAACGGTGGATGAAAACGACAGGCGTTCTGTGCCATACGTGCCAGAAACAGCGAATTTTCTCCGGCGATTTCGATCACAAATTTTTTGAGATGTGCTTCAAGATTACGATCACCACATAGTGCCCGCATGTCTGAAAACATACTGAAATTAAGGATATTCTGACCACTGGGCGTTCCAATCCAGCCTTCAATTGCACCTTCCCACTCACTCAAGCTGCGCCGCCAGAATTCATTTCTTGCCATAATTCCACCGGGGCACTCAGGAACACCGATTTCGATCAATGCATCAATCAGGACGTGTGAAAAAGCCTCAATATCGGCAACCTCTTCAGCACTGGCATCATTCGCAATAATCATTGCGTTGTCCTGGTCAGTTTTGAGGGTCTGTTCACGCCGACCTTCACTGCCTAAAACCAGAAATGCACTTTTTTGGCCCATGGTCGTAAACCGTCCCTGGCGCAAGATCCGGATCAGTTGTCCAGCAATTTGATCGTTAATCAGTGAAATCATCTGAACCAGATCACGGGTCCGAACACCATTCCGACTGAGAAAAACCACCAACTGATCACTTTCAAAGTGGATTTTCTTCAGGTCGGCAATCGATTCCGCTTCATCAACTGCCTGTAACAATCGCTGTGGAGAACGGTTCTGCAAACGGATAATATCGGATTCATTGATCAGACCAACCAGAACGTTATTGTCATCAACCACACCAACCCGGTGAATCCGGTGTTTGGACATCTGGTAGAGAACTTCAAATAAGGTATCGTTCTCACGCACCGAAATAACCGGCGTCGTCATCACCTCATGAACTTTGACCTGTTCCGCATCAAGTCCCCCGGCAACCACCTTATTCCGAAGATCCCGATCAGTCATAATCCCGACCGGCTGAGTGGCATCATCACAGGCAATCAGACTGGAAATCCCCTTGCCACGCATAATCTCTGCAGCAACCTTAACTGTATCATTCACATTGCAAGTGATCAGATCTCGTCGACAGTGGTCTTTAACCGGCAGGAAAAAAGTGGCTTCATCAGACATAAAAACTCCCCGGAGCGATGTTGCGGTGGCGTATTCTCAAGTAAAAGTCTACACTCCAACCCGAATCTGTCAATTATTACTAATAAAGTATACTACAGACGATAAAAAAATACTGCACGACTTGACTTATATAGAGAAATCCACATATACAGAAGAAAAATCAAAGGAGTTTCTATGTTGAAAAAATTTATTATTCTACTTGCGATTGTCACACTATTCGGCTGCTCACAGGATCAGCCTGCTCAAACAACAACTCAAACGGCACCGCAGAAAACAACTACGCGAACCAGCCAACAGGACGCGAAACATTTGCTGGTTTTCTTTATCAACCCCAATGGCGGGCCGTGTCGAATGCAGGCCGATATCCTCAACCAAATGTCAGCTGACCTTGACGGGAAAGTCATTATCCGGCCGGTTAAAACCAATGTTAAAGCCGACGCCCAATTGTTTGCAGCCTATGGAATCCGTGGTTTACCGACGATTCTCCTCGCTGATCGCAATGGCAAGGAAGTTCGACGGTTGTCACCGGGAGTCCACCGCGCCGAAACAATCCGCGAGCTGCTCAAGTTGATCCCGGAAGGTTAGATATGACACCTC
>JAMOPE010000447.1 GCA_027064785.1 Geobacteraceae bacterium | reverse complement strand
TGCGCCACCCTCTCCCCGAGGGAGAGGGAAAGATTTTGGTGATTAGGGACTTTCAGTCCCGACTCAAACCCATGCACTTTCAGTGCATGGTGGTTTAGTCTATGACATGATTGTGCCGCTTAGTTTAGTCTTCGTGACCTGCCGGAAGAATCAGGTTGAGGAGAACTCCAACGACCCCTGCCAGCCCGATACCGCCAAGTTTGACAATGGCGAGGTCAAAACTCATTCCACCAATACCAAAAACCAGAATAACCGCAACAATCGCCAAGTTGCGTGGTTGCATCAGGTCGGTTCCCGCCTTGACCAGCGTATTGATCCCGATAACAGCAATTGCACCGAACAGTAGCACCATAATGCCACCCATGATCGGGACCGGAATCGAGTTGAGGAAGCCGCCAAGTTTGCCGACAAAGGCGAGGAGGATTGCGGTAATCGCTGCCCAGGTCATAATGGCCGGGTTGAATGATTTCGTCAGTGCAACCGCACCTGAAACTTCGGAATAAGTTGTGTTTGGCGGGCCGCCAAGCATTGCGGCGAAACTGGTCGCAATCCCGTCACCCAGCAGGGTGTTTTCGATGCCCGGATCGTCAACGTAATCTTTTCCCGAAATGCCGCCAATCGCCAGAATATCCCCAAAGTGTTCAATCGCCGGAGCAATAGCAACCGGAACAATGAATAGGATTGCTTCCAGATTCCATGTCGGGAAGGTGAAATTAGGAATAGAAAACCACGGAGCAGCTGCGACTTTTTCCATCGAAACCAGAACCGGTGCTGTCCAGTTCTGCAGTGTGCCGGGATCGAAGGCCGCTTGAGTTGAAGCCGTAAAACCACTGACATCGAGAATCAGTGAGGTGATATATCCGGCAGTGATACCACTTAATATCGGAATGAGCTTGAATAACCCGCGTCCGAGGAGTGAAACCAGAATTGTCACGGTCAGAGAAACTCCGGCAATAATAAAAGCCGTTGTTTCGGGAACCAGCCACGCCGAGCCATCGCCAGTCCGTCCTGATGCCATGTGGACAGCGACAGGGGCCAATACCAGACCGATAACCATAATGACCGGTCCGGTGACGATCGGGGGAAGGATTTTGTGCAGGATATCCGAGCCGAAGATCCGTACTACGAAACTAAGGATTGCGTAGACCAATCCTGCGGCAACCAGACCGCACATCGTCCCGGGGATTCCCCACTGGCCGACGCCATAAATGATCGGAGCGATAAAGGCAAAACTTGAGGCGAGAAATACCGGAACGCGACCGCGGGTAATAACCTGAAAAATCAGGGTTCCGGCTCCGGCTGTGAACAGTGCCACATTGGGATCAAGTCCGGTCAATAGCGGGACAAGAACCAATGCACCAAACGCGACAAACAGCATCTGGGCACCAAGCAGGCAGTCCTTCGCACGAAAATTGTAATCTGTGGGGGCAGGCTGATTCATGTTTGAAATCTTTCTCTGCAAAAGGTTGTGGTTTTACTTTGTTCCGAAAATTTTATCACCGGCATCACCGAGGCCGGGGAGAATGTAGCCATTTTCGTTGAGTTTTTCGTCAATTGAAGCGACATAGATATCGACATCGGGGTGCTCTTTTTGCACCCGCTCAATTCCTTCGGGGACACCAACCAGAAACAGGCCACGGATACTGGTACAGCCTGCTTTTTTCAGCATATCGATACAGGCAACCAGTGAGCCGCCTGTCGCCAGCATCGGATCAAGGATCAGGGCCGTCCGGTTGTCGATACTGCTGGTCAGCTTTTCAAAGTAAGTGACGGGTTCAAGGGTCTCTTCATTACGGTACAGGCCGACAACGCTGACCCGGGCGCTTGGGATCAGATCAAGAACTCCATCCATCATTCCCAGTCCGGCACGCAGGATCGGGACAACAGTAATTTTTTTACCTTTGATTTTTTCAACCTGAACCGGACCGTTCCAGCCGGTGATGGTTTCGGGCTCTGTCTCAAGATCTTTGGTTGCTTCATAGGTGAGCAGCCGGGCAATTTCAGAGGCAAGTTCGCGGAAATCCTTGGTGCTGATGTCGTGACGGCGAATGAGGCCCAGTTTGTGTTTGATGAGGGGGTGGCTAGCTTCAAAGACGGCCATATTTTTCTCCTTGAAAAAATATTATTTCAGTCAATTTAACAGCGCAGCATAAAAGTATCGATTCGGCTGGTCAAGGGCATAACCGCCGATATTGTGTTAGTCTTGAGTAATGATATTTCTGCTATGATAGAAAACAGTCTTTCCTCTTGTCGCGAAGTTGGGCTATAGTGCCCGGTCGGTCAATTCGGGGCCGTTTTCAGGAGTTTTTTGTTTCAATGGCATCAATTCCAATTAAATATTATTTTGAATATTATGCCTTGCGAGGTGTTGCTGTGCTGGTTCGCAGTTTGCCACGCCGGAAGGCTCTCTCATTTGGGCGGGCTTTTGGTCGTATGGGAATGAAGATTTTGCCGGGGCGTTATCGTCTGGCAAAAAGAAATATTGAATTAGCACTGCCGGAACTTGATCCTGCTGAAGTCGAAGCGGTTGTTGCCAAAAGCTTTGAAAGTATCGGCGTTGGCGGTGTCGAAATGTTGCGTCTCGATATGTTCGATCACGCGGATTTTGAGCAATATTTTGACGCTGTGGGGATTGATCATCTCCACGAAGCAATGGCATTGAACCGTGGTGTCGTTCTGCTGACGGGGCATCTCGGTTTTTGGGAGGCGGGTCACTTTATCATGTCGGAGTTGGGTATCCCCACGTCCGCGGTTGCAAAGCCACTGAAAAATCCCTTTTCAGAAAAGTATGTTGCCGACCTGCGTGAATCATTCGGTACCGAGATGATTAATAGTCGTAAGGGTGCCCGACATATTTTGAAAGCATTACAGCAGAATCGCGCTGTCGTCATTTTGCTTGACCAGCATATCTCACCACCGGGATCAATTCCGACGACGTTCTTCGGGCGTCAGGCTTATACGACGACTGCCATTACGACTCTGGCG
This sequence comes from Geobacteraceae bacterium, assembly GCA_027064785.1. Classification (GTDB taxonomy): domain Bacteria; phylum Desulfobacterota; class Desulfuromonadia; order Desulfuromonadales; family Geopsychrobacteraceae; genus Desulfuromusa. The sequence goes on along the minus strand of JAMOPE010000447.1, from coordinate 2,510 downwards.
ATGAAACATCAGGTTCCCATTGTCCCGATGTTTTGCCTGCGCCAAAAAGATGATCGATATAAGGTGTGGGCTGAGCCGATGGTGATTCTCGACAAAGATCAGAGTGTCGCTGAAAATACTCAGCGATTGACAACAATTATAGAAACGGCCGTTCGCAAAGATGTCAACCAGTGGTTCTGGGTGCATAAACGCTGGCGGGTCAAAAAATAAACAGATAAGGACCAGGTACGTGAGTAAAGAACTGCAAAGAGAAATTGCCCGTCGTCGTACATTTGGCATCATCAGCCACCCTGATGCCGGTAAAACGACGCTGACCGAGAAATTACTGCTGTTTGGTGGTGCGATCCAGATGGCGGGAACGGTCAAGGCGCGGAAATCAAACCGTCACGCGACCAGTGACTGGATGAGCATCGAAAAGGAGCGGGGAATTTCGGTTTCATCCTCAGTGATGAAGTTCGACTACCGTGATTTTGAGATCAATCTCCTTGATACCCCGGGTCACCAGGACTTCTCCGAAGATACTTACCGGGTTTTGACGGCTGTCGATAGTGCCTTGATGGTGATCGACAGTGCCAAAGGGGTTGAGCCGCAGACCGAAAAATTAATGGAAGTCTGCCGGATGCGCAATACCCCGGTGCTGACATTTATCAATAAGCTTGACCGCGAAGGGCTGGAGCCTCTCGATGTCCTTGCCGACATTGAAGATAAATTGCAGATTGAATGTACCCCGCTGTCGTGGCCGATCGGGATGGGAAAACGTTTCCGTGGGGTTTACAACCTTTATCGGCAGGAGTTGAATCTTTTCCGCCCCGGTGATGATGCTCGCAGTACTGAAACGATCAAAATTGCTGATTTGAGTGATCCTCAGCTGGATGAGTTGCTCGGCAATCAAGCCAATGAACTGCGTGACGATATTGAACTGCTTGAAGGGGCCGCCAATCCATTTCACCTCGGTGACTACCTGCAAGCGAGTCAGACTCCGGTTTTTTTCGGCAGTGCGATTAATAATTTTGGTGTCCAGGAAATGCTCGATGCCTTTGTTGAGCTTGCCCCGGCACCGGGACCACGGGAAACGGTCGAGCGGGTTGTCGAGCCTGATGAGGATGAGTTCTCGGGCTTCGTATTCAAGATTCAGGCAAACATGGATCCGGCTCACCGTGACCGTATTGCTTTCTTACGCATTTGCTCCGGAAAATTCACCCGTGGGATGAAAGTGAAACATCATCGCATCGGTAAAGAGATCCCCCTGTCTAATGCAACGATTTTTATGGCACAGGATCGTGCTCATGTCGAGGAGGCGTATGCCGGAGATATCATCGGTCTGCACAATCACGGGACAATTAAGATTGGTGATACTTTTACCAGTCGTGAACCTCTCAAATTTACCGGAATCCCCAGTTTTGCACCGGAGCATTTTCGCCGCGTCCGGCTGAAAGATCCCTTGAAGTCGAAACAGTTGCAAAAGGGGCTGACTCAGCTGGCAGAAGAGGGTGCGGTTCAGGTTTTTAAGCCGATTACCGGTGCTGAATTTATTCTTGGTGCGGTCGGGGTGCTGCAGTTTGATGTCACGATGGAACGGCTGAAAGCCGAATATAACGTCAACGCTGTTTATGAGAGTGTCGACTACACAACCGCTCGCTGGGTTGAGTGCGATGATCGCAAGCTCTTTGAAGCATTTCAGAAAAAGGAACAGAGCCGTCTAGCGCACGATGCCGAAGGTCACCTGACTTATCTTGCTGCGAGTGAGTGGCGGTTGGGACATACCATGGAAGAGTGGGAAGGTGTGCAGTTCCTAAAATCGCGGGAACACAGTTAGGAATAAATTACACACGTTTTAGTAAATATTCAAGAAAGGGCCGTTTCGCGGCCATTTCTTGTTGTTGCCGCACGTTCCCTCTGCTATTCTTTGTTTTTGTTAATTGTCGGTCTACCATTTCCTAGTGAAGGCAATTATGAATCGAATATATTCCAGTTGTATACTTGTTTGTCTCCTGCTCTTTTTTGCTCCTTCTGCTTTTGCAGCTAAGCCATTCAAGGTTCTCGTTGTCTGCAGCTATGGGCCTGACTATCGCTGGGAAGCCGAAATTCGAAAAGAAATAGAGCGGGTTCTCTCGCCTCATGCGGATTTGAGTTTTTTATATATGGACACCAAGATTGCTTTGTCAGCTGGTGCTGAAAAGGCAGCAGAGGCATTTGCTCTTTTTCAAGCAATAAAACCGGATGGGGTGATCGCTGTCGACGATAATGCCCAATCCTTGTTTGTTGTTCCCTATTTGAAAAACCGGGTTTCCACCCCAGTCATTTTCTGCGGGGTTAATGCTAAACCTGAGGCTTACGGTTATCCCGCTGAGAATGTTTCTGGTGTTTTGGAACGCTTCCATTTTGAAGAGACCCTTTCTTTGAACCAGCAGATTGCAGGTAAGACAGAAACTTTTGCTGTCATGGTCAATGAAAGCCCTCTTGCCGACTTAATTGCCGCTGAACTTGCGAGAGAAAAAGACCATTTATCT
>JAMOPE010000446.1 GCA_027064785.1 Geobacteraceae bacterium | reverse complement strand
CCGATGAATTAATGGGCAAGAATGCCCACCTGCTTTTCCACAACAAAAATCCACAGCAAAAACAACACGAAAAACAACACTGGTGTAAAATTCTGGAAAAAAACCATCAAAACAAACACTACACCTATCACTATACAAATTTTGTAAATAAAAACGGGCACACCTTTCCCGTTGAGATAATGTGTACCCCCATCATCAAGCACGGAACTCCCTGGGGCGTCACCAGCCTGTTCCGCGATGTTACCCGACGTATTGAAAAGGAAAATGAGCTTAAAGCAACACAAGAAAAGTTGCGCAAAGCCAATGCTGTTTTAGAACAGCTGGTCAAAATTGATGGTTTAACCAAAATTGCTAACCGGTTGGAATTTGATAACACGCTGGAAAGATTATTGAAAATAGCTTATCGTCATAAAAGTCCACTGGGGATGTTAATGATAGATATTGATCACTTTAAAAAATACAACGACACCTACGGGCACCCGCAAGGGGATAGTTGTCTCCAACGAATCGCAGCTATAATTGCAGATTCTTGTTTACGCCCCGGTGATTTTGTCGCCCGTTATGGCGGCGAAGAATTTGCAGTTCTGATGCCAGATACAGATGACATTGATGCCAAGTACGTTGCGCAACGGGTTTGTGATAGTGCATACAAAGAGCAAATCCCCCATATTACGTCGGAATATACCGTTGTTACTCTGAGTGTTGGTTCGTGCAGTCTGCAACCAGATGAACACACGACACCACAAGAAATTATAAATTGTGCCGACCGCCGTTTGTACGCAGCTAAAAATTCTGGCAGGAATCGAGTATGCAGTCAGGACGAAAATTGTAATTCTTAAATGTTGTTACGCTGCTTAATCAAATCAAGGCGTTCTGATCGGTTATTTGGTGTGCATCTTTCCTGGAGTCGATATTTTAATGGAACTATCCAATTCCCAATTATTTACCTTTATTGCAGCAACTTTACTTCTGACCATAACTCCTGGAGTTGATACCTTCATCGTTATTCGCAACGTATTGAGAGGGGGGTGGCGAGACGGGGTTTTCACCTCTTTCGGAATATGTACCGGACTGTTTTTCCACGCCACCCTCTCTGCCTGCGGACTGTCAATAATATTGATCCATTCGGCCTTTTTATTTAATTCTGTAAAAACTGTCGGTGCTTTATATTTGGTTTGGTTGGGCATAATCACTATCTACAATGCAACAAAAAACCACAAAACAATTGAATTCGCCCGGCGACATTCCAGCTTCGAAGCGGTAGAATTTAGTAAATCATTTCGAGAAGGATTACTGTCCAATGTTCTTAACCCAAAGCCAGCGGTTTTTTACATGGCTTTTCTACCACAATTTATTGGTCCTGATGATTCGGTATTTGTTAAATCAATGCTGCTGACCTCCATCCAGTTTGCCATTGGCATTGTTTGGTTAGTCACCCTTTCATTCACGATTTTTAGAATAAAACGCTATCTGACGACAGGGCCAACCAGAAGAATATTAAATACTATAAGTGGCTCAGTTCTTATCGCCTTCGGTATCAAACTAGGGCTCCAGGGAACTAAATAATAAAGCGGCTAACACCTGTCAGGCGCAGATTGTGAAGAGTCAGCTTTGACCCGACTTCTTTTCATCACCTGCAAACACTTGCGTACCCTTATGCCCTGTCCCATTCAAAAAACGCGTTTGAGTACGATAGAAGTGATTCTTCCTCCGCTGCAGAGTTTTTGCTCTGTTTGTTGCAGTTGGAATCGTTTCAGGTCTGTCGCTGCGAGAAAAAGTTGCCCTGTAAAAATGAAAGGACAATAGTTTGAAAAATAACGGCGAGAAAATTTCCGGTAAAATAGGTTTGGCTCTGGGCAGTGGTTCGGCACGAGGGTGGGCTCATATCGGGGTGGTTCAAGCCCTGTCCGATGCTGGTATCCACATAGATTATATCGCCGGCACCAGTATCGGCTCGGTGGTTGGAGCTGTCTATGCTTCGGGTAACATTAACACGCTACGGGAGGTTGTTCTCCAACTTGACTGGAAGCAGATTGCTTATTTCTTTGATGTTGTTTTGCCGAAATCAGGTCTGATCGATGGTAAAAAGCTGTCTGCCTTCGTCCGTAGTCATGTAAATAGGATAAACATAGAAGATCTTCCCATCCCTTTTTGTACCGTATCAACCGATCTAACCACGGGAGAGGAGGTCATCATCCAAAGTGGAGATATCATTGATGCTGTCAGAGCCAGTATCTCCGTTCCGGGGATATTTACACCGGTCAAAAAGAATGGTGCATTTCTGGTGGACGGTGGATTGGTAAATCCGGTTCCTGTAAGTGTTACAAGGCAGATGGGTGCTGATTTTGTTATTGCGGTTGATCTGAACCATGGCATTGCAAACGATAAAGGTTTTTGCCAAACGGCTCCCCCGATATCGAGAGGGTCTCACTCAAGAACAGACGCTGGGAACGCTACGGAGAAGAAGAATAAAATATTAGAGCTCTTGAATGACAGGTTTGCCGCCGTTGATTTTCCGGCCTTATCCCAGTTAAAAGAGTGGATGAGGGCAGAACGGGTACCTAATATTTTTGAAGTGTTGACCTCTTCCATCAATATTATGGAAGCACAGATTACAGAGACAAAACTTAAGACCGATCCGCCGGACCTTTTAATTCAACCTAATTTGAGTCATCTCAAGTTTCTTGAATTCAACCGGGCAGAAGAAGCTATTGCAGAAGGATATCGGGCAACCAAGGCCCAGCTTAACCGTATTTTCAAAGAAGGAGATTCCTGTGGTGTTTTTTAAAATTGGAAATATTGGACGTACCTACCAGCACATGCAACGTTACCGACAAATTATTACCGTACTCTTCAAATACGGTTTTGGCGATATGATTGACGCTCTCAAGATTGAGCATTATCTGGAAATCGGTCTCCAGATGATCTCCCGCAAACGCCGTGAAAAAATTGAGACTCTCTCCCGTGCGGTTCGGGCAAGGATGGTTTTAGAAGAACTGGGCCCCACCTTCCTTAAGATGGGTCAGATTCTTTCCACCCGCCCCGATCTGCTGCCGGTTGAATTTATGCGGGAGCTTTCTAAACTTCAGGATGATGTGCCGTCATTTCCATATTCGGAGGTGGGAGCAACTATCGAAAAGGAGCTGCAAAAACCGGTCGAGCAGATTTTTTCAAGTTTCTCTGAACAACCTCTTGCTGCCGCTTCTATCGGTCAGGTTCATCAAGCGAAACTGCTGGATGGCACCAGCGTTGCCGTCAAAGTTCAGCGACCCGGCATCCAGCGTACCATTGAGGTCGATCTGGAAATTATGCTGCACTTGGCAGGTTTAATGGAGCGTCATCTGGAAGGATGGGACATTCAGCGTCCCACCAGGGTCGTGGAAGAATTTGCCCATACCTTGGAGAAGGAACTCGATTACACCCTGGAAGCGTCCCACATGGAGCGCTTTGCCAGACAATTTGACGATGAGCCTGCGGTTTATGTGCCGCAGATTTATCGTCAAGCAACGACATCTCGGGTTTTAACCATGGAATACATCCATGGGATTAAGGTTTCCGCGATTGAGCGCTTGGAAGGGGAGGGGCTGGATCGGAAAATAATTGCCCGGCAAGGTCTTGCTTTGATCATGAAACAGATCTTTGTGCACGGTTTTTTTCATGCGGATCCCCATCCGGGCAATGTTTTTGTCCTCCCCGATAATGTTCTTTGCTACATCGATTTCGGCATGATGGGGCGACTTGATTTAGAAACACGGGAACGTTTCGCTGACCTGATCATGAGTATCGTCCAACGGAACGAGAGGGAGGCGGTTGATGCCTTGCTCAGGCTCACCCTCACAGAAGAGGAGCCCGATTATCCTCCTCTGGAAAGAGATGTTGCCGAATTTATGGATCAACATTGCTATCGTCCGCTTAAAGAGGTGGATTTGGGGGCGTTGTTGCACAATCTGCTGGAGGTGGCAACCAGGCATCGGCTGGGTATTCCGCCTGATCTGTTCTTGATGATCAAGGCCTTGAGCACGGTGGAGGGACTTGGCCGGGGACTCGACCCTGATTTGGATGTGATAGAACAAGCGACCCCATTCATCAAACGCATTCAGTTGAATCGCATCAACCCGCGCCGGGTGAGGAAAGATGTGGTTCATTCAGGAGCTGATCTGTTCCACCTGTTAAAGGATATCCCCCGTGAAGTTCGTGCGATTCTCAAAATGGCCCGACAGGGCAAGGTAAAGATGGAGTTTGAGCATCGTGGTCTGGAGCCGATGCTTGCGAGCCATGATCGGATCAGCAACCGCCTTTCCTTTGCCATCGTCCTGGCATCTCTGGTCATCGGTTCTGGCCTTATTGTTCTTTCGGGAATTCCACCCAAGTGGCATGAAATACCAATTATCGGTCTGGCTGGTTTTTTGTTCGCTGGTTTTATGGGTTTCTGGCTGCTGATATCAATTATAAGAAGTGGCAGGATGTAAAATGGTAAAATCCGGGGATTATGTTTTTTAGAAAATAGCCTGCAGAGGGGCATAAACGGCTGGAGAATGCCGACATCGAGTGGCGATTTTGAAGAGGTAACGCTGCCAGAATTGAAACTTCAGTATGAATGACAAGATAATAGAGGAGTAGACGATGCAACTCGATTCCCCCCATTATGCGCATTGCTTGAAAATACTGAGCCAGTCTCCACTATTTTCTAGTCTGGATGATGCTTTACTGAAAGATATGCTGAAGATGTTGCATTACGAGACTCGGATCAAGGATGAAACCGCCATATCACCGAGGCAGGCATCAGACCGTCTCTATATCATCATCAGCGGCCGTGCCAAGGTTTCGGTCTATAACCCGAACAATGGCAGAGAGCATATTCTGTTTCTCCTTGGACCTGGTGATGGTTTTGATCTCATCAGTCTGCTTGATAGTGAGTGGCATGACGCTGTAGCCACCGCTCTCGACGATATGGAGGTTCTCTCCGCCACACTTCAACAGGTAAGAGAGTGGCTTAATCTGCACCCTGATTTCAATCGTGCATTCCTTCCCTACCTGGGGAAACAAATGCACGGACTGGCAGATCAAGTTGTTGACCTCTCTCTCTATGATACCGAGGTGCGGTTGGCGCGGCTCATTCTCCGGCACCTGGTTCCCGACAAGTTGGCACAAGAAATCCCCCTGATTAATGACTTATCCCAGGAAACCCTGGCATCCATGATCGGCTCAGTGCGGGTGGTCATTACTCGGCATTTGTCACACTGGAAGCAGAAAAAAATTATCTCCGGTCGGCGTGGACACTGCGTGGTAGAGGACCTCCAGGCACTATTGGAGAAGGCAGAACAGTAAATACAAGATCAAAAGCAATATCACGACATCTACAGTAATCCCCCCCCCTTTTTTTATTGTCCCATCACGCTGGTGAAAACCATGGACTTTAGTCCAAGACTTTCAGTTGCTACTCATTGTTTCCTTCTCCATTGGGGAGAAGGTGCCCGACAGGGCGGATGAGGGGGCAGTTGTTGCC
>JAMOPE010000445.1 GCA_027064785.1 Geobacteraceae bacterium | reverse complement strand
TAGTTGCTCCAGAACGTTTACGATTATTGATCCAGTCGTTTAAATTCAACCCGGCGGTTTAACGCCCGGTTTTCCATTGTTGTATTGGGCCGTGCCGGTCGGGTATCGCCGTAATATGCCACGATCAGATTGTCCGGTTTGATCGCAAATGTATTCAGTAAATATTTCCTGACCTGCTCTGCTCGCATTTTTGACAACACAAGGTTGTTTTCTGGCTGACCGGTATCGTCGGTGTGACCGGAAATCTCAAATTTTTGGCCGCTTAATGCCGGATCTTCAAGTGCGTTACCGACAATTTGCAGTTGTGCTTTCGCATCATCGGACAATTGAGCAGACGATGACAAAAAGTGGATCTGCATTCTCAACAAAGGACCATCGATAGCTCCTTGTGTTGTTTCTTTTTTCTTGCTCTGTTGCATGACCTGAATAAATTCACTGGAGGTTATCGCTTCACCTTGCTCCGCTTTGTGTTTGATCTTTGCGACCTTCAGAGACGCTCGCGCGCGTTTGTTTTGTGGCACCCGTTGCAGTCCCTTTTCGTAGGCGTCGATGGCTGATCCGGCATTTCCCAGGACCATGTAGATATCACCAAGCCCGAAGTATGCTTTGGCATATTCGGGATCAAGCTCACTGGCCTGCAGATAATACGATAGAGCTTTTTCGTATTTACGTAACCTTTCAGCTGCATACCCGGCACCGTAATGAATTGCAGCATCATCAGGGCAAAGTTTCAGGGCCTTTTGAATCACAGTTTGTTTTTTTAGCAGATTGCGTTCTCTCTTAATCTGAACCGCCAATGTTTTACACGTCTGGTCTGCTGCCATCAGGGGGACAGCCGTCAGGTTGAAAATACATAGAATAATAAGCAGTTGCAGAGATTTTGCCATACACGTACCCTCGATTATTACTTATTTCAGCAGCTTGACCAGGCTGATCCTTAACCGTTCTATCGCATGTGCTAAAATTCCGATTTCATTTTTCGACTTATTGGTGATGGGGGTGTCGAGGTCTTCACCAAGACTGAAATCGTTGGTTCGCTGTGCCAGTTCGACGATTGGCGAAACAATGCTGCGTTCGAGGAAGAACCACAAAATCAGAAGGACAAGAAAGATCCCCCCGGCACCGATTGACATCAGGGTATAGGAGAGATTTTTTGCCGCAGCGATTGCATCTGCAGTCGGGATGTAGACAATAAACGCAGCAACTGTATCACCCAGCTTCCAGTTGTAACCGCTTTCTGTCCCATAAATTTCGACCTGATCTTTCGGTGCATCGTAGGGATCCCCGTGACAGTTCAGGCAACCGGCACTGTTGACTTTAATTGGTTTGGCAAAGTAGAAGACATCACTGCCATTCTTTGTGATGATTCCTTCACTCGATTTTTTATCGGGATTTTTAGCGAAATGATCGATGAAAGCGATCTCTTCTGCATCCGCCTGATTGGAGGGATTCAGTGGATCAATGGTTGCCTGTTTAAAGGTGTATTGCGGGGATGATTTCTTGAAAATCTCAAAAGTACCGCGCGCGGTCACAAAACCTGACATCAGCTCAGGGTAGAAGCGGTCACTTTCGATCAATTCTTTGACCAGTGGCCTCTGAACTGTCTTCATGTACTTCTTGGTCGCCATTGCGTAGTTCAGGATGATCTTACTTTTGACCTTTGCTTCATCGAGGGCGTTCTTGACGCTGAGTTGGTAGCTAGTGAACCCGATTGCCGTAATTGCCAGGATTCCAAGAATTCCCATAATCAGAATTGAGCGTGTGCGGATACCCATCAGCTTCTCCCCTTGTTTTGGCATAGATCTACTACCTTTTCTTAAGATTAATACATTATTTAATCTTAGTCAATCATTTGTAGTATATTATTACATATAATATCTGAATAGTTGGTTATTTAGATTTTTCTATATGTGCCTTTGGGCGGAGCGAATGACGACTTATGGCTGTTTTTACGACAAAAGATGAGATTTTACCGGTTATTTATATGCTAAATTGACCACTTTTCTGTATAATCACCCGGTTTTGATGACATCAATTATTGAGGAGTTGCTACATGGTGAAAGCTACACGGAGTTTGCTTTACGGTTTGCTGGTTGTTTTTTGTCTGCAACAGATTTTTGTTGCCCCGGTGCTGGCGGGAGAAAAAGAAGAGCGGGTCAAACTGTTGCAGGAGAAGATGGCCAAGTTACAGGAGCTACTGACCAAGCTTGAGGAGGCAAAACTGCGGCAACAGCCTCCGACGGATATTCCGTGGCAGGCTATTTTAAAGATGGGTGATGAGCGGCTTGCTTATGATCAGTATGCCTACCTGCTAGCCCCGCAAATGCAGGCAGATGTGATGGACAGCAGCTTGCAACAGCTGAACTACCTTGCAACCCAGGACGAGATGAAAGAGCGGGGAACCTTATTTGTTATCCCGGCACTGCCACTCAAAGAGGGTGAGAGCATGTCGGTGAAGAGTTATAATCGTGATCTTGCCGGATCATTGCTAAAGTCACTAGGTTTGCCGACTTCACTTGAGGGGGGAATCCTTGTTGCCCCTTATCCAGTGGAAAAGCTGGAGCACAAAGGGGAAACACTGCTGTATATTGATTTAACCGGCTGTGATCAGATTATGCGTGCCCGGATTTTCAGTGAACTGCAATCGACCCGTATGTATACCGAAGATGGCAGTGTGCACAAATTTCTCTGGAACCTGTTGAAAAATACCGCACCGCAATCTTTTTCCATGTATATGGAAGACGAAATCCTCTGGTTATCATTGGACGAGGACTAGCGGCTTAAAACAAGTAAAATGGTCGAGAACCTTGAGCCCGACAAAATGGTTGTAGTATCCTGCTTGTAGATCGTGCTGCTCAACCATATATCAGGAGTAAATATGAGTTCCAACGAAGAAAAATTTATCCCTAAATGGATCGCCTGGGAAGCGACTCAGCGGTGTAATCTCAGTTGTATTCACTGTCGCTGCTCTTCTGACATGGAAGCATCGGAAGGCGATTTCACGACAGCAGAAGCGTTTAAGCTGATTGATGATATCTGCGAGGTTTCCAAGCCGGTTTTTGTCCTTTCCGGTGGAGAACCGCTGATGCGTCCGGATCTTTTTGAGATTGCCCAGTATGGAACCGATAAGGGGCTGCGGATGTGTATCGCGACCAACGGGACTTTTGTGACCGATGAAGTCTGCCAAAAGATGAAAGAGACCGGAATTAAAATGGTTTCTCTCTCTCTTGATGGTTCAACTGCCGAAATTCACGATAACTTTCGCAACTGTGAAGGGGCTTATGCCGGAACCATCCGTGCCGCTGAAACGATGCGCCGCAACGGGGTGAAATTTATTATCAACTCATCCTTTACCAAGCGCAATCAGCACGATATTGGCGACTGTTTTAAGGTGGCCAAAAAACTTGGAGCGACTGCCTGGTATATGTTCATGATTGTCCCGACTGGTCGTGGTGAAGAGATCATGGATGAGTTGGTCAGCAAAGAAGATTATGAAGAAATCCTGACCTGGCATTATCAGCAGGAAAAACAGGAAGATGAAATCCTGATGCGCCCGACCTGTGCTCCCCATTATTATCGTGTCGTCCCGCAGTTGGCCAAAGCAGAGGGCGAATCATTTAAACGCCGCAGCCTCACGTTCTCGACCGGTGGCGGTAAAGGATGTATTGCCGCACAAAGTATTTGTATGATTGATTGCGAAGGGAATCTGAAGCCTTGCTCCTACTTCCTCAGCACCGTTGGCAATGTTAAAGAGACCCCTTTTCGTGATCTCTGGTTCAATTCAAAAGTTTTTAACGATCTCCGCGATTTCAGTGCCTACAAAGGACGCTGCGGTGAGTGCGAGTATATCAACGTCTGTGGTGGTTGTCGCGCCCGGGCTGATGCTGTTTATGGTGACTACATGGCTGAAGAACCATTCTGTAACTATATCCCGATAAAAACCAAGAAACGGCTGGAAAAAGAAGCTGCTGAGAAAGCAAGAAAATAGCCTATATATATTGAACAGGAGACCAAAATTAATGTCCAACGAATATAATTTTATCAAAGCCTGCTGGGGGCAACCCGTTGACCGTGTTCCTGTGTGGCTGATGCGCCAGGCGGGCCGCTATCTGAAGCAGTACAAAGAGGTGCGTGCGCAGGGCGGCGGAACATTTCTCGATCTATGTAAAGATCCTGCCCGTGCTGCCGAAGTGACGATCCAGCCGATAGACCTGCTCGATGTTGATGCGGCGATTCTATTTTCCGATATTTTGACCCCGATTGAGCCGATGGGGATGAAGCTCGACTTTGTTCCGGGACCGGTGTTTGAAGACCCGATTCGCACTGCAGCCGATGTTGACGCTTTGGTGGTTCCTGAAAACATGGCCGAGGCTGTTCCTTATGTTCCGGCGATTATCAAACGGTTGCGGACTGCTTTTGAAGGGCGTGTTCCGCTGATCGGCTTCGGTGGCGCACCGTTTACCCTCGCCTGTTATATGGTTGAAGGGAAGGGGAGCAAAGATTTCGCCAGCCTCAAGCAGATGATGTACTCCGATTTCCCGCTCTACGATGCGTTGATGCAGAAAATTACCGAGATGGATCGTCGCTATCTGAACATGCAGATTGAAGCCGGTGCTCAGACCATCCAGATTTTTGATACATGGGGTGGTCTGCTGGCTCCTCACGATTACGAGCGGTATATTCTGCCGTATGTTCAGCAGTTGATCAATGGCCTCAATCGTGATGGAATCCCGATCATCTATTTTGTCAAGGGTGGCGGCACAATGCTCGAACTGGTCAAGGAATCGGGTGCCGATGTTCTGGGGCTTGACTGGCATGTCAATCTCGGTAAAGCCAGAGATATTCTAGGTGATGATGTCGCTGTTCAGGGGAACCTTGACCCGACAGTCCTCTACGCACCAAAAGACTATATCGAGAAAGAGGTTCAGCGGATTCTTGATGAAAATAACGATCGACCGGGTCTGATCTTCAATCTGGGGCACGGGATTCTGCCGACAGTGCCACCGGAGAATGCGATTCATATGGTGGAGTGTGTCCATCGGCTGAGTCAAAAATAATAATGCTTTGACCCTTCTCCCTTGAGGGAGAAGGTGGTCGCAGACCGGATGAGGGGGCTTTCGGTTTCAACGTTCCCCTCACCCTGACCCTCTCCCTCAGGGAGAGGGAATATCAAATTGCAGAGATGTAATTCATGTCCAATTCCAAACCAACAGCTTTGATTCTTCTCAACATGGGTGGCCCCGATTCTCTCGAAGCCGTTAAACCATTTCTCTACAACCTGTTTTCCGATCGCGAATTGATTCAACTTCCGGCAGGAGCATTGTTACAGAAGCCGTTTGCCAAAATGATTTCGTCACGGCGGGCAAGGAAGGTTGTTGAAAACTACCGGACGATTGGTGGCAAGTCGCCATTGCTGGAATGGACTCAAAAGCAGGCAGTCGGGACGGCACAACGACTGGGGGAGCATGTCAAGCCCTACGTTATCATGCGTTACTGGCATCCTCGCG